>DXEN01000007.1 GCA_019114945.1 Candidatus Parabacteroides intestinigallinarum
AAGCGAGACGTCTTATTAAAAAGATAAGGAAAGAGCAAATGTTCGTTCCAAAAAATGACAAAACGGCTCCAAGTGAATTCAAACAAGCATACCGAAAAGCAAGAAGAAAAATAATCCAAATCATAAAGAAAACGCAATAGCTTTTGAAGAAACCCTTAGTGATGCTGTTTTAGGTTAGTTTTAGGTTATCTTTCAATATTGATTTTTTCCTCGTTTTTCTTTCGTTATTTTCGGTGAAAAATCGTACTTTTGCGGCATGGAGCTGTGGTTGCTTATGGATGCTTATTTTCGGGTTTGCATGATATTTGCAACACGTTCACGCAAGTCGCTGATAGATATAACGTATTGATTTTGAGATAGGAAGATGAAAAAGATAGGAATGATTGTGTCGGTGCTTGCCTTGTGTGGCGGCACCGCTTTTTCCCAATCGCAATTGGACGCGTATAATTATGCCAAGAGGGACCTGAGCGGTACGGCCCGTTATTTGAGCATGGGAGGTGCCTTTGGCGCTTTGGGTGGCGATGTATCGGCTATCCATACGAATCCGGCGGGATTGGCGATTTATAGAAGTTCGGAGATCGTGACGACGCTGAGTCTTTCCTCGGTTTCCGCGAATACCGATTGGCTGGGTTCGAAAGTAGACGATAACCGGACGCGGTTCAATTTCGACAATATCGCGTATGTAGGCTATTTCCCGACCGCCAACGACGAGGGAATCATGAGTTGGAACGTGGGTTTCTCCTACAATCGTTTGAAGAACTTTTCCCGGAATTATACGACGATGACGGGAGGTGGTTTGCACACCTCACTTTCCGATTATATCGCCAGCCGTGCGTATGGCGTGCCGAGCGATTGGTTTTTGTCGGGTGAAAATTACAATCCGTATGATAACGGGGACATTGGCGACTGGCTCTCCATCTTGGGGTACGACGCCGGATATATAGATGCCTATAATGACAATAAGAGTGAGTATTACAGCGCGTTCGGGGATTATAACGCGAATGGGGAATGGGAACCGTACGCATTGCAAGGCGGGCAGTTGAAAGTGTCGGAACGGGGATCGGTGGATCAATACGATTTGGCTTTCGGCATGAATATTTCCGATATCCTCTTCCTGGGCGCCTCGGTCGCTATCACCGATTTGAGCTATAGTTACGAATCGACCTACGACGAGGAGTTCGTGAATGGCAATTACCTTTATTTGGACAATTATCTGGAGACCGACGGAACCGGTTATTCGTTGAACGTAGGCGCGATTGTCCGCCCGTCGGATTATTTCCGGCTGGGCGTGGCGTATAACTCGCCCACGTGGTTTAAGATGACCGATCGCTATCAAGGTTGGGCGGGCTCTTACCTCACGTTTATGGATGCTCAGTCCGGTGCGCTCAAGGAGCGTGCTATCGATACCCGGACTCCGGATTACGCGTATTACGATTATGAGTATCGCACGCCGGATAAATGGATTTTCAGCGCCGCCGCGATCTTGGGAACGACCGCTTTGATTAGTGTGGACTATGAGTTGACCAATTACCAGAAGATGCGGATGTACAATACGGATGGGAGCAGCAACGCGTTTACCAATCAGGATATCACGAATAATTTCAAGATTGGTAATACCATCCGGGCCGGCGCGGAGGTGAAGGTTACCCCGCAATTCGCGGTGCGGGCCGGTGTGGCTTATAGCGATAGCCCGCTGAAAGACCCGTTGAAAGAGGGGTTGATTGATGTGGCTACGGTAGGGACGATTCCGCATTACACGATCGATAAAGGCGTAATGCATTATACGGTAGGTCTCGGTTATCGTTTTACGCCCAGTTTTTATATGGACCTGGCTTGTGTGTTCCGTTCGCAGAAGGAGGATGTCTATAACTTCTCCAATATGTACGCGGAGAACGATCCATTGCCCATCATCGAGGCGCAACCCGCTTCCTTGAAAACGAAAACGACGCGTGTCGCCCTAACGTTGGGGTACAAGTTTTAATAGATAAGAATGCCGGAGGGAGGTGTGCCGAAAGCGGATTTGCGAGGAGGCACGCCTCTTTCTTTTTTTGATGCCAAGGCGGGAGTTGAAAGGAACATAGGTGCGTTGACATTTTAACATACGTGCGTTGGCGAAGTCACGTATGTGCGTTGGCGATTTAACATACGTGCGTGGCGCGGAACACATAGGTTTGTGAGGCAAAAAACATAGTTTTGTGAGGAGAAAGGCAGGGGGTTGCATATTTTTTTAGAATTTGAGCCGAAAAAACTTGTGCGTTTAAAATCTTTTTTGTTCTTTTGCTTCCGTAAATAATCATTGTATAACATTTTAAACCGCATTGCCTATAGCATAAACATTACTCGATAATTAAAAATTGAGGAAGTAATGAAGAATCTGAAAATGATGACCGATGAAGAGTTGGTCGTCCTTTATGCAAAGGGTAACAATACCGCTTTCGATATGTTGCTGAGCCGGTACGAGAGCAGTATTTATTCTTACATTTATTTCATCGTACGTAACAAGGAAGTGACGGAGGATATTTTCCAAGAGACTTTCGTGAAGGTGATCATGACCATAAAGCAAGGACGTTACACGGAGAACGGCAAGTTCAAGGCTTGGATCACACGGATCGCCCATAACTTGATTATCGATAATTTCCGGCAGGAGCGCAACGAGAATACGATCTCGAACGATGAGGCGGAGATCGACTTGTTTAATAACATCAAGTTGTGCGATGGAACCATCGAGGATCATATCGTGCGACGCCAGATCCTATCGGATGTCAAGAAGCTGGTGAAGCATTTGCCGGACAATCAGCGCGAGGTGCTGGAGATGCGTTACTACCAGAATCTCAGCTTCAAGGAAATCGCCGATTTGACGGGTGTCAGTATCAATACCGCTTTGGGGCGTATGCGCTACGCGATATTGAACATGCGCCGTATGGCCGAGGAATATCGGATTGAGCTATCGATGGCGTAAAAAATAGTGTCGTCCATACAATAAGCCGTAGCCTGTCTCGTTTGTATAGACAAACGAATAAACGGAATGCCTATGAGGAAACTTTCTACGCGATGTATGGATGAGTTAGAGAAAAAAAAGGAAGAAGCTCTGGAGGTGGTCCGATCGCCTCGGACGCAGACCTTGGATATATTGCGACAATTCGCCCGGGTCTATCATGCGGAGCCTGCCTTGCGCACTGAGTTGCGCGGGTATGTGTTGAATTAGGAATTGTGGAAAGAGAAGCTATATTATTAGGTTCTCTTTCTTTTTTTGCCTACTTTCGCGCAAACAAACAAACTGTATTATGAAGCATTTGATCGCTCCTTCTTTACTTTCCGGTAATTTCCTCGATTTGCGTCGGGAGGTGGAAATGATAAATAATAGCGACGCCGATTGGCTGCATTTGGATATCATGGATGGCGTGTTCGTCCCGAACATCACGTTTGGTTTCCCGGTGCTGAATGCATTGAAGACGGTGTGCCGTAAGCCGATGGATGTCCATTTGATGATCGTGGAGCCTCAGAAGTTCGTGCGCGAGTTGGCCGAGGCGGGAACGTATATGATGAACGTGCATTACGAGACGTGTGTCCATCTGCACCGCACCGTGAACGAGATCCGGAAAGCGGGTATGAAGGCGGGCGTGACGTTGAATCCGCATACGCCGGTTTGTTTGCTGGAGGATATCGTGCGCGACGTGGATATGGTATTGCTGATGTCCGTGAATCCGGGCTTTAGCGGGCAATCGTTTATTGAGCATTCCGTAGAGAAGGTGGTTCGCTTGCGCGAGTTGATCGACCGGACCGGCTCGAAAGCGTTGATCGAGGTAGATGGAGGCGTGAACCTGCAGACCGGGAAGCGTTTGATAGAGGCGGGCGCCGATGTGCTGGTGGCGGGCAACTTCGTCTTTAAATCGCCCGACCCGAGGGCGACCATACAGGCGTTGAAGGCGCTTTGACATCCGGAAAGACCTACCAAAACCAAGTGACTATGATCGAGGAAATCTGGAAACGGCCTTTCGCCCGTCCTTTAGGTGTATGGATCGCGGGCATTCTTCTCTATACGTGCGGCTGGGCGCGGGGCGTATGGATAGGGGCGCTTGCGCTTGTGCTCGTGCCGGTCTTATGCCTCGCGGGGGGCGAGGATGCCCGGAGAAGGCAATATCAGGATCGTTGGTTGTGGGGCGCGACCTTTGTCTTGCTGACGCTCTCTTTGTCGGTGGCGGTCGCTTATTATCGGGACATACGTTCGGAGAGGATACCGGAGCGGGCTTCTATCGTGCGACTGTACGCCCGCGAAGCCCAGCTTGCCTTGTTGGAGAAGGTCGAGCGGTTGCGCTTGTCCGATGAAGAGAAGGGAGTTGTGGCGGCCTTGACTTTGGGGTATACTCGTTGGATGGATTGGGAAACGAGGCAACGTTTCTCGCTCACCGGGGTGGCTCATATCTTATCGGTAAGCGGGTTTCACGTAGCCGTGGTGTGTGGGTTCCTCTCGTTCCTTTGTGCGTTTTTCCCGAGAGGCAGGCTTTGGCAGGGAATCCGCTATCTTTTGTTAATGACGGGGCTATGGTTTTATGTCTTTATGACGGGCTTGGCGCCTCCTTCGATCCGTTCCGGGTTGATGCTCTCGTTTTATCTCACGGGGAAGTTGCTCCGGAGGACGACCGATGGTTATAATACGCTGGCCGCCGCCGCTTTTTGCATGTTGGTTTATGATCCCGCTTATTTATTCGACATCGGTTTCCAGTTGAGTTATTTAGCGGTCTACTTCATCTTGTTCCTGGCGCCCCGGCTGAATAGATTGATCGAGGTGCGTAACCCCCTGTTGGCTACGCCTTGGGGCTGGGTGACGGTCTCCATCGCCGCCCAAGCGGGCACAACTTTGCTGTGCTTCTACTATTTCAAGCAATTTCCCTTGGTCTTCCTGCTGACAAACTTACCGGTATCCCTTTTCGCTACCGCTTTATTGCCCGTTTCCGTACTTTGGTTTTGCGTTCCGGAGACGTTGTGGGGGTACGAGGCATTGCGGGTTTCTATGGAAGGGCTCACCCGTGCCATGGTCTGGATCGTGGATGTGTTCAGCGAGTTCCCGTATGCCGCGTTCATAGGGGGCTTGGATGGCGTGGAGACGGTGATGGGTTATGTGGCGCTTGTGTGCGGTTTGTGTTATTTGAAGGGTAGGAATCCGAAGTCTCTTTTGGCCGCCTTGCTATTCCTGCTTATTCTCTCGTTAAAAATCCTTCTGCGGATTTTTTGATTAGGAAGACGTGAAAAAAATCGTACCTTCGCGGTCTTATGTGTAGTCAATTGTAATTGCGATACGCTATATCTATAATAACATAACTATGATTACGAAAATTATCAAGGAAGAAGAGATTCAGAAAGCCAAGAAATATGTGGAGAAGGGCGAACGTTTCGTTATCGTGACGCATGTGTCGCCGGATGGAGATGCCTTGGGCTCGTCGTTGGCGTTGTATCATTTCCTGCTGGCTTATGGAAAAGATAACGTGGCGGTTGTCGTGCCGAACGATTTCCCGGCGTTCTTCAAATGGATGCCGGGCAACAAGGAGGTGATTATTTATGATAAGTATCCTGAGTTTGCCGAGAAATTGCTGAATGAGGCGGATGTGATTTTCTGCCTCGATTTCAACGAGCCGAAGCGTGTCGATAAACTGGCGCCGGCGCTGATGGCGGCCGGGGGGCGGCGGGTGCTGATCGATCATCACTTGTTCCCCGCGGATTTTTGCCGGGTGACGATGTCGTATCCGCAAATGTCGTCGACCAGCGAGATGGTTTTCCGTTTCATTTGCCGGATGGGCTTGTTCGAGCTCTTGAATCGCGAGGCGGCCACTTGCATCTATACGGGTATGATGACGGATACGGGCGCGTTTACTTATAATTCCAACCAGCCGGAGATTTATACGATTATCGGCGAGCTGATCAAGAAGGGTATCGATAAGGACGAGATTTATCGCAACGTCAACCAAGTGTATTCCGAGGGACGTTTGCGGATGATGGGCTATGTGCTTTACTCGAAGTTGCGGACTTATTGCAACAAGAAGGTGGCCCTGATAACGTTGTCGCAAGAGGAGTTGAGGCGTTTCTATTATCAGACGGGCGATACGGAGGGATTCGTTAATCTGCCGTTGAACATGGCGAAGACGCGCTTTTCCGCGTTCCTGCGCGAGGATCCCGATTTCATCAAGGTGTCGCTCCGTAGCGTGGGCAATTTCCCGTGCAACGAGTTCGCTTCCCGTTATTTCAACGGAGGTGGGCATAAGAACGCTTCCGGTGGCGAGTTCTACGGCACGATGAAAGAGGCCATCGCTCATTTCGAGAAATCGTTGAAAGAGTTCCACGCCGAGCTGGGCAATATTCAGTGATTATTTGAATGTTTTACGTTTCATTTTCTGGATAATTCGTTACATTCGCGATAGTTCAATCATAAAGAGAAATAGATGAAGAAAGTATTTAGTATCGTGTGGATCGTGTGCGCCGCGTTGTTCGTCGCCTCGTGCGGGAAGACGAAGTCGTACACGGATATGCTGAAAGATGAGGAGAAGGCGATCGACCGCCTGATCGCTCAGGAGGGAATAGAGATATTGAATGATTTCCCGGCGGACACCGTGTTCGAGGAGAACCAATTTGTCCGTTTGGACGACGATGTGTTGCTGAATATTATCGATAGAGGCTCGAGCGACCGGGCGGTGTTGTACGATACGAAGATATTGTATCGGTGTATCGTCAGTTATCCGATGGACACCACTTATATTTGGAATACAGGCTATTGCACATGGTCCGATCTTACGAATTGGGTGCTCAAGCATAATTATGGGCCGAATAGCAACGGGACGCTTCCTTATCCCGCGAGCAGCGTGGCGGGCATGAGCGTGCCTTTCACGTATGGCGATTATTCGAGTAGCGTCAGTACGGAACTTTCGTATACGTATGTGAGCGAGGGATTGCAGATGCCGTTGCGTTATGTGGGCGACCGGGCGAGGGTGAAGCTGATAGTTCCTTTCCGGGTCGGTTCTTATATGGATCAATCCAATGGCCAGCCGGTTTATTATGAGGTTTTAGAATATATATTTGACGAGAATCTATGACACTGATCAAATCTATTTCCGGCATTCGCGGTACGATAGGCGGCGATCCGGAGGACGGGTTGAACCCGTTAGCGATCGTGAAATTCGTGGCGGCCTACGCTACCTTTATTCGTAAGCATACGAAAGTCGATTCCAACAAGATTGTCGTGGGGCGCGATGCCCGCGTCTCCGGGCCGATGGTGCGGCACGTCGTCGTGGGCTCCTTGATGGGGATGGGTTTTGATGTGGTGGACATCGGCCTTGCCACGACACCGACGACCGAGGTGGCCGTGACGATGGAGGGCGCTTGCGGTGGCATTATACTGACCGCCAGCCATAATCCGAAGCAATGGAATGCCTTGAAGTTGCTGAACGAGCGGGGTGAGTTCCTCGATGCCGCTGAGGGAGCCGAGGTGTTGCGCATCGCCGCTGCCGAGGATTTCTCGTTCGCCGATGTGGAGCATTTGGGCAAGGTTATCGAGGATACGAGTTATAAGCAAAAGCATATCCAGCGGGTGCTGGCGCTTCCGCTCGTGGATGTGGAGGCGATTCGTGCCGCTAATTTCCGTGTGGCGATCGATTGCGTGAACTCCGTGGGAGGTGTCGTGCTGCCGGATTTGCTGTACGCCTTGGGCGTGAAGGAGATATTCAAGTTGCATTGCGCGCCGCATGGTAATTTCTCCCATAACCCCGAGCCGCTTCCCGAGAACCTGACGGAGATTTCCGCCTTGATGACGCAGGCGAAAGCGGATGTGGGCTTCGTGGTGGATCCGGATGTGGACCGCCTGGCTATTGTTTGCGAGAACGGGGAGATGTTCGGCGAGGAATATACGTTGGTGGCCGTGAGCGATTACGTGCTGAGTCATACGCCGGGCAATACGGTAAGCAACCTGAGCTCCAGCCGCGCCTTGCGCGATGTGACCCGTGCGCATGGATGCGAATACAACGCCGCTGCCGTGGGCGAGGTGAACGTGGTCGCCAAGATGAAGGAAACCGGTGCCGTGATTGGTGGCGAGGGCAATGGCGGCGTGATTTATCCCGCTTGCCATTATGGCCGCGACGCATTGGTGGGCATCGCCCTCTTCCTGACGCATTTGGCAAAGAAGAAGATGAAAACCTCCGAGTTGCGTGCCTCGTATCCTTCGTATTTCATCTCGAAGCAGAAGATACAGTTGACTCCGGAGATTGACGTGGACGCGATCTTGGCGAAAGTGAAGGAGCGTTTCGCCGCGTACGAGGTTACCGATATCGATGGCGTAAAGATCGATTTCCCGGATAAATGGGTGCATTTGCGGAAGAGCAACACCGAGCCGATAATCCGTATTTATTCCGAGGCTCGTACGATGAAAGAGGCCGAGGAACTGGGCGGCGAGTTGATCCAGATTATCCGTGAGATAAGCGGGCGATAGGATAGAATATAAAGAGGAGGAGGGTGCGACGGGTTACTTTCGATGGCCGGCGCACCCTCTTACTTTGGTAGATCGGGCTGGTGCTCCACTATTCGGGGAGTTGAGGAATAAACGCCGGGTGTGTGGCCGTTCTTCCGGGGGAAAAGCGTACCTTTGCCCGAAAAAACGTTACGCTATGGAATAATTTATGTTCGAGCTCACTCATGAGGAGCTTTCAAGATCACAAATTGTGACCTTGAAAAAAGGGCGGGGTAGTAATTTCAAATACCCCCCGTTCGCTTTTACCGAGCTGGGTGTAGCTATGCTTAGCAGCGTGCTCAATTCCGACACGGCGATAGAGATTAATCGTGGCATCATGCGCGCCTTCGTCGCCATCCGCCGGGTGGTGGCCACTCCGCCGTCGGACAAGCTCGCCGAGCTCCTTTATTCTGTGCTTTATCTTACTTTTCCCCTCCGAAAAGGTTGATGTATTCCTTCTCGAAGTTGGGCGTGAGGATGCCTTTCCCGAGGCTTGCCTTGATTTCCTCGATGGACCAAAAACGTCCCTCGTCCAATTCTTCCGGGTCGATCGTGAAAGGTCCTTCATAGACGGTACGGAAGGAGTGCACCAGTTCTTTCTCCACGTTGGATTCGAATACGTATCGCTTGATGAGCGAGGGAGTGAAATCCCGGATTCCCAATTCCTCCCGGGCTTCGCGGCGTAATGCCTCTTCCACGCTCTCGCCGTAGTCGATATGTCCGCCGACGGCGGTGTCCCATTTACCCGGCTGTATGTCCTTACTCATGGAGCGTTTCTGCAGGAATAAATCTCCCGCCCGATTAAATATATGTAGGTGTACCACCGGATGCAGTGGTTTGCTTCCATTGTGGCATTCTTGGCGTGTCGCTTTCCCGATTGTCTCGCCCGCCTCGTTTACCAGCGGGAACCATTCTGTTCGTGTTGCCATAATTGAAATTTTAAATTTTAAATCTCAAATTTGAATCCTCTTGATCGCTTCCGCCAGTTGCTCGTCGGTCAGTTCGCTGCCATACGTGGCGTAGTCCATGCGGAACGTGCAGCCGTTCTTGTATTCCGAGCAGCCGTAAGCGCTTTTCCCCCGCAGGATCGTTCCCTTGTGGCACAACGGGCAGACAAGGCGGTTCGTCTCCGTAGGTTCGCCTTGTGCTTGTGGAGTGCGTGTTTTTCGTGCTTTCCGTTCTTTTTTCTCCTTGGGCGCCGTTTCTTTCGTCGCGGCGTTCTCGATGGTGATAGACCGTCCGGTCTGGTCGGAAAGAACATTTAGCACGATTTGGTTGACCATTTGCTTCAACTCGTCCAGGAACGCGTGCGCCTCGTAGGTCCCGCGTTCGATTTGCCGGAGTTTTTTCTCCCATAAACCGGTCAGCTCGGCGCTTTTTAGCAGTTCCTCGTGAATCGTGCCAATCAGTTCCGTGCCGGTAGCGGTGGGGAAGAGGTTCTTGCGCTCTTTCCGGATATAATTACGTTTGAATAGCGTCTCGATAATCGCCGCCCGGGTCGATGGCCGGCCGATGCCGTTCTCCTTTAGGGCGTCGCGCAGCTCGTCGTCGTCCACCAATTTGCCGGCGGTTTCCATCGCCCGTAGCAAGGTCGCCTCGGTATAGGGTTTGGGCGGTTGCGTCCATGTCTCTTTCAAGAGCGGTTCGTGCGGGCCGCTCTCGCCTTTCTCGAAATCGGGCAATACGCTCTCCTCCTCGTTCGGTTCGCTGTCCGGCTCTTTCCGTTCGGTGCCGAACACGACCCGCCATCCCGGTTTTAGTATCTGTTTGCCCGTCGCCTTGAACTCCACTTTATCCACCCGGCCCATCACGGTCGTCGTAGCGATCTCGCAATCCGGATAGAAGGCGGCGATAAAGCGGCGGGTCACCAAATCGTATACCAGTCGCTCGCGTTCCGAGAGCGCCCGGGCGGGAACGCCGGTTGGGATGATGGCGTGGTGGTCGGTCACCTTCGAGTTGTCGAACACTCGCTTGTTCTTGGGCAGCTTGCCTGCTGATAGGAGCGGGGCGGTCAGTTCCGTATAATCCACCAGCCCTTTCAACGTGTTCGGCACCTTCGGGTAGATGTCGTCGCTCAGGAAAGTAGTGTCCACGCGCGGATAGGTGGTCAACTTCTTCTCGTACAACGCTTGAATCAGTTTCAGCGTATCGTCGGCGGTGAAGGCGTATTTCTTGTTGCATTCCACTTGCAGCGAGGTCAAGTCGAAGAGACGCGGGGCGTACTCGCGTCCTTTCTTTTTCGTGATGTCGGTAACGGTGAAATCCTGTTCCTTCACTTTCGCCAAGAAGTCCTCTCCGTCCTCTTTCCGCGAGAATTTCCCTTTCGTGGAGGAGAAGGTGGTGCCTCGGTAGCGTGTCTTCAGCTCCCAGTAAGGCTCCGGCTTGAAATGGTCGATCTCGGCCTGCCGGTTTACGATTAACGCCAAGGTGGGCGTTTGTACGCGGCCGATGGAGAGCACTTGCCGGTTTTGCCCGTAGCGCAAGGTGTAGAGCCGGGTGGCATTCATGCCGAGCAGCCAGTCGCCGATCGCCCGCGACAGCCCCGCCTCGTATAGCTTGTCGAACGCCGCCTGTTCCCGTAAGTTCTGGAACCCTTCGCGGATCGCCTCCTCGGTCAGCGAGGAAATCCAAAGGCGGTAGACGGGGCATTTGCAGCCCGCCTTGAGCATCACCCAGCGTTGGATCAACTCGCCCTCCTGTCCGGCATCGCCACAATTGATAACCATCTCGGCGTCGCGCATCAGTCCCTCGATAATCCGGAACTGTTGCTCGTAAGTGGGGTTCTCGATCAGTTTGATCCCGAAGCGGGGCGGTATCATGGGAAGCGCCCCCAGGCTCCAGCGTTTCCAGCTATCGGCATACTCGTGCGGCTCCTTTAGGGTGCACAGGTGCCCGAAGGTCCAAGTCACTTGGTATCCGTTTCCTTCCATATAGCCATTCTTCCGGGCGGTCGCTCCTAATACTTCCGCGATCTCCCGTGCCACGCTGGGTTTCTCGGCGACGCAAACTTTCATCGATTCGTTTCTCCTTATTATATATAGTTCGATTGAACGGACAAAATTACGAGATTTGTGGATAGGAGACAAGTGTAGTTTTGAGAAAGAATCAATATCTTTGTGGGAAAATGCAGGAGGGAAGAAGATGAATTTCTTGACGAATTATTTATCTGGTATTTTCGCTTTGTGTAAAAAACACAGAGTCCGTAAGTTATTTGCCTTTGGTTCAGTGCTGACAGACCGTTTTACGGCAGAAAGTGACGTTGATTTGGTCGTAGACTTTGAGAATATGCCGGTAGAGGACTATGCGGATAATTATTTTAGTTTGAAAGACGCTTTATCTGGCATCCTCCATAGGAATATTGATTTATTGGAAGATAAAGCTATCCGTAATCCAATACTTCGTAAGCGGATTGATAATTCAAAGCAGTTGATTTATGGATGAATATGTTGAGAAATATTTGTATGACGTGCTTAATGCCATAGAGGAGATAGAGACTTTTTTTAAGGGGCAGCCTAAGCGTTTTGAGAATTTCCAGAAAGACATTCTTCGGCAAAGAGCAGTTGAGCGTAATGTGGAGATTATGGGAGAAGCCATCAATCGGATACTTAAATCGGAAGGTTCTTTTCCTTTACCTAACGCGAAAGCTATTATCAATACTAGGAATAGAGTGATTCATGGCTATGATAGCGTAACGACCGAATTTCTTTGGGGGCTTGTGGTAAAGCATATTCCCGCTTTAAAAAGAGATGTGTTGGAGATTTTGAATAGCAAAGCGCGAGAATAACTCGTTATGCTTTAATGAAAATCGATTTCTTTTCGGGAGGAAGTCCGTGCTTTTGAAGGAAAACATAGCTTTGTCCGTAGGTTTATCGTTTTTTCGTTATATTTGCCGGAGTAAGATTACGAATACTAAATATAATAATAGGATTATGTTCTCAGGAATAGTAGAGGAAGCGGCCGAGGTGGTGGCCCTTCAATCGGATAAAGGAAATCTCCACCTGACGATGCGGTGCTCGTTCGTGAATGAGTTGAAAATAGACCAAAGCGTGGCGCATAACGGCGTGTGTCTGACGGTGGTGAGCATGACGGACGATACCTATACGGTGACCGCTATCAAGGAGACGTTGGAACGCTCGAATTTGGGTTGTTTGAAAGTAGGGGATAAGGTGAACTTGGAGCGTAGCATGTTGATGAACGGACGGCTGGACGGACATATCGTGCAAGGGCACGTCGACCAGACCGCCGTCTGTACCGAGGTGCGCGAGGCGGATGGAAGCTGGTACTACACGTTCGAGTACGCGTTCGATAAAGAAAAGGCCCGGCAAGGTTACATGACCGTGGAGAAGGGTTCCGTGTGCGTGAACGGCGTGAGCCTGACGGTTTGCAATTCCCGGGATAATAGCTTCCAGGTAGCGATCATCCCTTATACGCACGATAATACGAATTTTTGCCAAATCGCGAAAGGAACGGTCGTGAATCTGGAGTTCGATATCGTAGGGAAGTATATCAGCAAGATGATGCGATACGAATAGGCTGACGGCTCGGAGGCGAATAGGAAGGATGGCACATCCTCCTCTTTTTTCCTTCGAAGGGAATTTCATTTTCTTCCGAAAGAAAATCAATTTTCCTTCGGAAGAAATTTTATTTTCCTTCGGACAAAATAAAAGTGCGATTTAAATATATTTTCATCGGAAGGGACGCGGATTGGTATATTTGTTGTAGCTTCCTTATCCAAGGAAAGAAGATAGAAAGAAAGGGAGGAAATATGGCATATATTGATTATTACAACATTTTGGGGGTGAGCAAGGACGCCTCGCAGGACGATATCAAGAAGGCCTATAAGAAGCTGGCCCGAAAGTATCATCCCGACTTGAACCCGGACGATCCTGAGGCGCAGCGGAAGTTTCAGGCGATCAACGAGGCGAACGAGGTGCTGGGCGATCCGGAGAAACGTAAGAAATACGATCAGTATGGCGAGAACTGGAAGCACGCCGAGGAGTTCGAGGCGCAGCGGAACCAGCAGCAAAGCCAGCGGGGCGGAGGTTTCGGCGGCTTCTCGAACGATGGCGAGACGTATTGGTCCGCTTCAAGCGACGGTGGCGAGTTCTCGGATTTCTTCGAGTCGTTGTTCGGGTCGCGGCGCGGCCGGCGCTCCTCGTATGGTTTTCGGGGACAGGATTACACGGCGGAGTTGCGCTTGACGTTGCGCGAGGCGGCCCAGACGCATAAACAGGTGATTACCGTGAACGGAAAGAACCTGCGTATCACCGTGCCGGCGGGCGTGGCGAACGGGCAGACCATTAAATTGAGAGGACAAGGCGGACCGGGCGCGAATGGCGGGCCGGATGGCGATTTGTTCATCACGTTCGTCATTCCGGATGATGAGCGTTTCAAGCGGGTAGGCGATGATTTGTACCTGACCGTCCCGCTGGATTTGTACACGGCTATCTTGGGTGGCGAGCAGGTCATCGACACGATGGATGGCAAGGTGCGGTTGAAGGTGAAACCGGGTACGCAAAACAACAGCAAGGTGCGGCTGAAAGGGAAAGGATTCCCCGTCTATAAACAAGAGGGACAGTTCGGCGACTTGATTGTTACCTATTCGATTGACATCCCGACGAATTTGACGGAAAAGCAGAGGGAACTGTTCCGGGAAATACAAAGTCTCAATTAAAAACGTGGATTATGCGAACAGATTTAGTGATTGTCAGTGAATACTGCCAAAAATGTCATATAGATCCCTCGTTTATCGGATTGTTGCAAGAGGGAGGATTGATTGATACGCCATGCGTTGAGGAGGGCGAGCGCTATTTGTTTACCTCGCAATTGCGCGACATCGAGCGATATGCCCGTCTGTATTACGATTTATCCATTAATATAGAGGGGATTGAGGCCATTCATCACTTGTTGGATCGGATGAGCGGTTTGCGAGAGGAGGTGCGGACGTTGCGTAGCAGGCTGCGGCTCTATGAGCCTTGGGATCAAGACGTTTACGATGCGGAGGATGTTTTTTAACTTAAAATAAGCCGAATAAGTTGGCGGAACGTTTGGAAATATAGAACATTCTTCCTACCTTCGCGGTGCGATTCGGGAAAAGAATCGATAATACATCGCGGAGTGGAGCAGTGGTAGCTCGTTGGGCTCATAACCCAAAGGTCGTAAGTTCGAGTCTTGCCTCCGCAACATGCGAAAGGGGTTGTGTAATGATGATACACAACCTCTTTTTTTGCCCGTTTGGGCATCCTTATAGTTTTTATAAATCACCCTATAAAATAAATCTATCGAAAAAAAGGACGCGATTCAAATACTATCCGTATCTTTGTGGTGACAAACAACCAATAAAATTGCGATATTATGAAGAAGAAATGGATTTGCACAGTATGTGGATATGTACACGAGGGAGATGAGGCTCCTGATTTTTGTCCTCAATGTAAACAACCGAAAAGCAAGTTCAAGGAGTTGGTAGAGACCGAGGGTGCTTTGCAATTCGCTGACGAGCATGTGTTAGGCGTAGCTAAGGGTGTAGACCCCGTAATCTTGGAAGGTTTGAACGCTCATTTCATGGGCGAGTGCACCGAGGTGGGTATGTACTTGGCGATGAGCCGTCAGGCCGACCGCGAGGGATATCCCGAGGTAGCCGAGGCTTTCAAGCGTTACGCTTGGGAAGAGGCCGAGCACGCCGCTAAGTTCGCTGAGCTTTTAGGTGATGTGGTTTGGGATACGAAGACAAACTTGAAGAAGCGCATGGAGGCCGAGGCTGGCGCGTGCGAGGATAAGAAGCGCATCGCTACGTTGGCTAAGCAACAGAATCTGGACGCTATCCACGACACGGTTCACGAGATGGCGAAAGACGAGGCTCGCCATGGCAAGGGCTTCGAGGGCTTATACAACCGTTACTTCAAGTAATCGGGTATAGCGTATATCTTTGCGAAAGAGGGCATTCCCTTTCTGGAGTGCCCTCTTTTTATGGAAGGAAATAAAAAAATCGTCTTTAAAGGAACAACATAAATATATTTTGCGTACCTTCGCGGGCGATTCCTTCGATAAGGAAAGATGCCGGAGTGGTCGATCGGGCCGCACTCGAAATGCGGTGAACGGGCAACTGTTCCCAGGGTTCGAATCCCTGTCTTTCCGCTAAACATACTGGATGGAAATGCTCAGTAAACGGGCAAAAAGCTACAAGTCGTTGATTTGTGGCTTTTTTTATTGCCCAAAAGCTCCAATCTCCAAGACTTCAAAAGTACCGAACAAGACAGGGCTACGTTACTAAATCGTTACCTATTCGCCACCGGACAAAAGCGGTAACATTATATAGAGTCTGCGGTAACTGATTCTATAGACGTTCCAGAGGAAGTTGAAATGTTAATATTAAATCTTGTATAGGAAAAGTTCCGATAGGTTTTGTCTTTTGTATCTGTGAATAGGCGATTTATATCTGTAAGACAGCGCTGAGCCTATAAAAATATCATTTTTTCACAAAAAGAAACTTGTGGTTTTAAAGGTACATTCATAAAGTTGTTATATATTTGCGGTGTCTTCCGTGAAGAAGGCGCTATTTAAGAGGAGTGAACCATGAATGGCACCGAAGTTCCGCCGGAACTACGCCATCGGAAAGAAATAAATTACATGCATAATGTAAGAATCTAAACTAAAAATTAAAAACAAAAGCGAAATGACAAAGAATGAAACTAAGCTATTGTCCCTGCGTGGGATAGCGAAAGCCTCAGCGTTCTGTTTGCTGTTTTCCGCTTTCTCTGTAAACGCCGCCCAGGCTGTCCCTACCTCAACGGGTACGGTCGATGAGGTCCAGGTGGTACAGCAAGGAAAGAAAGTGACAGGAGTTGTGTTGGACGGGGCAGGAATCCCTGTTATTGGTGCGAATGTGATCGTGAAGGGTACGACGAACGGAACGATCACGGACTTCGACGGAAACTTCGCGATCGAGGATGTTCCCGCCGATGGTGTTTTGGTGGTATCCTACATTGGCTACCTGTCGCAGGAGATTCCTGTAGGCAACCAGTCGACGATCAACGTGACCTTGAAGGAGGACACGCAAGCCTTGGATGAGGTGGTGGTCGTTGGTTACGGTACGATGCGTAAGTCGGACGTAACGGGATCTATCTCAACCGCGAAAGGTGAGGATATGTTGAAAGCCCAGAACTTTAGCGCCTTGGATAACTTGCGTGGTAAGGCTGCCGGTGTAAACATCTTCTCGAACTCCAGCCAGCCGGGCGCGTACGGTAGCCGCGTCGTGATCCGTGGTCAGGCTACGATCAACGCTTCTTCGGATCCGTTGTACGTGGTAGATGGCGTGGTGATGGAGAACTTCTATTTGATGAACCCGAACGATATTGAGTCGATGGAGGTATTGAAGGATGCTTCCGCTACCGCTATTTACGGTGCTCGTGGTGCGAACGGTGTCATCATGGTAACGACCAAGCGTGGTAAGAAAGACGGCGAGGGCGTGCAAGTCAGCTACTCGGGTTCTGTCAGCTTGGCAAACCGTGCCCGTAAGATGGACGCTATGAACGCTCAGGAATGGTGCGACGCATTCATGACTGGTATCGAGAACGAGAACCGTTGGGGTGGCTTTAATTGGTCGACCGATCGTAGCTACTGGTTCTCTGATCGTCGTTTCTTCGACGCGAACGGTAATCCGTTGTACGATACCGATTGGCAGGACGAGTCTACCCGGACGGCTATCTCGCACAACCACCAGTTGAACATCCAGCAGGCCGGTGAGAAATCGTCGATGGGTGCTTTCTTGAACTACACGGACAATCAGGGTATCATGTTGAATACCTACTCCAAACGTTTGAACGCCAAGATCGCTTACGATGCCGATCCGACGAAATGGTTGTCTACCTCGGTGAACTTATCCGTAAACCATACGTGGGGCAACTCCACACCTGAGGACGGTGGTGGCCAGGACGCTCGTCGTACCATGATCGAGTTCGTGCCTTGGATGCCGGTTTACTACGATGGCGTGGCTACTTCTACGAATACGCCGCAGGGCATGCCGATGGACTTCGAGGCGATGTCTAACCCGGTTCATATTTTGAATAACTACAAGAATATGAACTACAACACGAAGATTTTCGGTAACGCCGCCTTGACATTCCACATCATCGAAGGTTTGGACTTGAAGACCCAGTTCGGTATCGACGCCAACTTCAAGACGTTGCATAAATATATGCCGAGTGATTTGGTTAACTTGGCATACGACCAACGCGGCCGCGCCGAGCGTTATCACGCCAATACGTTGTATTGGCAGGAGGAGACTTACTTGACCTACAACAAGAGCTGGGAGGATCACCGTTTGAACGCGATGGCCGGTCTCTCTTGGCAGGAGCGTAAGTACGACTACTCCCGGATGTACACGCAGAATTTCCCGACGGATATTTATCAAGACTTTAACATGGGTGCCGGTACAGTGCCCAATCCCCCAACGACATACTGGGAGCGCTGGGCGATGAACTCATACTTCTTGCGTTTGGCTTATACTTATAAGGATCGCTACTCCGCTACGGTAACGGGTCGTTACGATGGTTCCTCGAAGTTCGGTGAGAACAACAAATACGCGTTCTTCCCGTCGGCCGGTTTGGCATGGAACATCACGCAAGAGGATTTCATGGCTGAGCAGAACACGATTAGCAACTTGAAGTTGCACACCAGCTACGGTTTGACCGGTAACTCCGAGATCGGTGTCTACAACTCGTTGGCAACTATCTCGACCGGAACGATGTTGTTGGATGGAAACCGTACTTCTTACTCGTATTTGGGCACGCTGCCGAACTCCGATTTGAAATGGGAGAAGACCGCTCAGTTCGATATAGGTTTCGATTTAGGTTTGTTCCAGAACCGCATCTCGTTGGACGCTTCTTACTATAATAAGAAAACGACCGACTTGTTGTTGGATTCTCCGGTTCCGCATACGACCGGTTTCACCACCATCTACCGGAACATTGGATCGATCCGTAACCAAGGTTTGGATTTGATGTTGACAACACGTAATATCGAGACGAAAGACTTCTCGTGGACAACGACCATCAACGCCAACTACAACAAGAACAAGATTCTTTCTCTCGGTGAGAACGACGAGGATATCTTGAAGAACGAGTGGGTGAACGGTGCCTCTATCTTGCGTGTGGGCGAGAGCGTAGGTAGCTTCTATGGTTACAAACGTTACGGCGTTTATACGGAGGAGGATTACAAGAACGGCGATTGCGAGCAGAACCAGATCGGCCGTGCGAAACGTTCGTCCGAGCGCGAGATTATCGGTAAGGGTGTGCCCGATTGGACAGGTTCTATGATCAACACCTTGCGTTGGAAGAACTGGGACTTCACGTTGGATTTACAGTTCGTGGCAGGCGTAGAGACGTTGCAACAGTTCTACCACTCTACATACGACCGCTTCGGTATGACCAATGGTTTGACGGACATCCTGTATGACGCGTACGATCCGGTAAAAAATCCGAACACGATGCAGCAGGCTATCTGGTTGTTCAACGGTGGTCACGCCGGTCAGGATACGATGACCGACTCGCAATGGGTGGCGAATGGTTCTTACCTGCGCGCCAACTTAATCCAGTTGGGTTACACATTCGACTCCTCGCAGTTGGAGAAGACGCCGTTTAGCAGCTTGCGTATTTACTTCAACGTAAACAACGCCTTCTTGATCACCTCGAAAGACTTCAACGGATATGATCCGGAGGCAACCTCTCAGATCGATACCAGCAACGGTGTGGTATCCGCCGCTCAGTTCGGTCAGAACATGGCCTTCTTCTCGTATCCGAGAGCGAGAACGTTTACGTTAGGTGTCAATGTAGCATTTTAATTAACTTAAATTATTTAGCAAAAAACGATGAAAAAGATAGTAACAACAGCAATCTTATGCGCGGGGTTGGTCGGTTTCACGGGTTGCGATAGCTTCTTGGACGAAGAGCCCAAATCCGAGATTACCTTGGCGACATATTATCAAACCGAGGACGATATCGTAGGTAATGTCAATTACCTGTATCGGAACGGCGCTCCCGATATGATGGGTAGCATGAATGGCGCTTACAGAGGCTCCAGCGCTTCTGTCATGAATATGGTGACAGGTTATTTCACGAACGAGTACGAAGGCCAGGAGGTAGACTGCCAATACGCACGCAACCTGACCCGTCAGAAATGGACGGCTTCTTGCTGTACCTATTTGACCAACAGCGCTTGGCAGAATTGCTATAAGGTAATCAACATCGCCAATGCCGTGTTGAAATACATCGATCGGGTGGAGATGGGCAACAAGGAGCAATACCGTGCCGAGGCTCGCTTCTTCCGTGCGTTGAATTATTTCTACTTGATTAAGATGTTGGGCGACGTACCGATGATGACGGAGCCGACTGAGGATGGCGACGCTATCACGTATCCGACCCGTACGCCGCAGGCCGAGATTTATAATACGATTATTATCCCGGACTTGCAGTTCGCGGTAGAGAACTTGCCGGCCGCTACGTTCGCCGGTAACGGACACCGTATTACCCGCTACGCCGCCGACATGGTACTGGCGGATGTTTATATGCGCTTGGGTCAATACAACAATGCCGTTCCGGTATTGGAGGATGTGATCGACAGCGGTATGTTCTCGCTGACTACCAACGACGATTTGGGCATGAACAGCGCTTACAACAAGTTGCGTGCGAATGACGACCTGCCGGAGGTAATTTACGCTCGCGAGTACGACGGTTCAATCTCGAACAACGGTAACGTGCCCGTACATGCTTTCAATTTGGCATCGGCCGCTTTCTTCGCCGCTTCTTCTACAGGCAACCACTACTCATTGTGGGTGAATGTATATGGTGTAAGCGAGCGTTACCTGAACGTGTATGAGGACAATGACCTGCGCGGACAGATGAACCAATTCTTCCATCGTACGTATACCCATCCGGTAGACGGTACGACGTTGGATATGGATATGCTTTGCAACTGGTATTACTATGACGAGGACGCTATCCTGAATACGGGTGTAGGTACGAAGGATTGGAACTTCTATCGCTATGCCGAGACGTTGCTTTCCGCCGCCGAGTGTATCGCCCAGAGCACGGGCGTAACGGCTGACGCTGCCAACTACTTGGCACAAGTGAAGGCTCGTGCGAATATGGACGGCGCTACGGTTGACGAGATCGCCGCTGATTTGCAAGGTTTAGGCCAGCAGGCTTTCATCGAGGAGTGCTGGAAGGAGCGTCTGCGCGAGTTCCCGTTGGAGATGAAGATTTGGGACGACTGCGTACGTACGATGAAGTTCCCGTCGATCTCTACGACGAACAAGGGCGAGGTTCAGTTTGTTGACTTGATTGGCGCGCAGAACGGTAGTGGCGCTACTTTCAAGGATACCGACTTGTATTGGCCGATTCCTATCAACGAGATCCAACGCAACCCGAACTTGGAGCAGAATCCGGGTTATACGCGTGAATAACCACATAGGGTGATATAGATAAAAGCCCCTCCTTACCCGAAGTGGATAGGGAGGGGCTTTCTGTATATAAGCTTCGCACGTGATGCGTACGACTTTTTTCCCGGATGTTGATGAGACGTTTCTGGAAAAAACGTCTGATAGTCGCTATAGAATTAGGTTACTATCAACCAAGGCTATATTCCCAAACATCCTATCGGTACGATATAGATTCCATCCTCCTTCCTCCGGTAGGCATAGTCGCCCGTAGCTGTCAGTATCATCTTGAAGGAGGGAGCCTTCATACTAGAGGTGTCGATTTTGTCGGCTAGCGAGTTAAGGGCAGTTATACCCTCGTTAATCAAGGATTGTCCACCCAACTTAATCTCAACCAATCCATAACGCCCGTCACGCAGGTGAATTACGGCGTCGCATTCCAAACCGCTCTTGTCACGATAGTGGTAAACCTTTCCGTTCAAAGCCTCTGATAGGACACGTAGATCTCTCACGCATAAGGTCTCAAAGAAAAATCCCATCGTATTCAAATCATTAACTAAATCAGTAGGCCCCAATCCCAATGCCGCGGTCGCAATCGATGGATCCACGAAATAGCGTGTATCGGTGGTACGGATAGCGGTTTTTGAGCGAAGGTTTGGGTTCCAAGCGGGCATATCCTCTACCACGAAAATCTTCCGCAATGCGTCTAGATAAGATACGATTGTATCCTCGTTCAACGAGGCACTATCATTCCCTTGTAGATCAGCCCGTAAGGTGGCGATCGAGGCTTGCGTTCCCTGGTGGCGGGCATAAGCTCGCATCAAACGTTGAACCCTTTCCGAGACGCGCTTGACACCATCAACCCTTACGATGTCTTCCTTTGTCACCGCATCATAATAATCAAAGGCTTGTTCCAATGCTACCTCTTTAGGAAGTCCAACCGACAGAGGCCATCCTCCACGGCAAATCAGAAAGGCGATGTCAGAAAGTTTCAAGTCGCTTTGCCCCAATACCCCTTCTGCCGAAGCGAACAAGTCTGTCAATCGCACCGTTCCGTTCGACTCGCCTGACTCAAATAACGACATGGGGCGCATCGTAAGCCAAGCGAACCGACCCGTGCCGGAATGTGATATTTCCCTCTCGCCTTCCCGGTTAGGGACGGCAGAGCCTGTCAGGATAAACTGTCCCATCGCCCGCCGATGGTCTACGATATACCGAACCGCATCCCATAATTTTGGAACAGTCTGCCATTCATCAATCAGCATGGGGGGAGTGCCGCCCAGAGCCATGTCCGCATCCATCTCCAAAAGACGTTTGAAACTCTCTTTCGTATCTATACTGGCCAATAATACTTTACTCTTCGCGAACTCCTCGCCCGTAGTGGTTTTACCGCACCACTTAGGTCCCTCAATGAGCACCGCTCCTTTCGATTGGAGCTTTCTCAGAAGCAAACCATCCACGATCCTACGCCTGTAATTTTTCATATCTCTTTCATTTACAACGCAAAGGTAATCAATATTTTGTTCATTCGGTAATTTGGCGTCGATTTGTTCGGTAATTTGGCGTCGATTTGTTCGGTAATTTGGCCGATTATCGTTCTTTCGTCGTATCTTGACACTCGTAAATAGGCCCCTCTACAATGCCTATTATAAAGGTGTTGCGATGGGCATTCTAATCACCTTACGATGCCCATTCTAAGCATCCAACGATGCCTATTATGAAAATCATTGAATTTCTATGCGAATATATTGTTTATCGCAAAGTGAGAATTAAAAGAGCGTGTGCCAAATCCGCGCCTCGTATCTTCTTGCGATTTGACACACGCTCATTCTTAATCTATATCCATCCAAGGTTTATTCCGCATCCCACCATACGCGAGAAGTCATTGAATCGCCATTGTTCAAACGTGCGACAGCCTCTTGGTAATTTGTCGTATTTACGGTAGATTCTGTCGTTGGATACGTGAAACGGCGAGGAATTGTTCCATTCGTCGCGTTATTCGGATAATCCTTATTAACAGGTGTCAGCACCGGGTATCCCGAACGACGCCAGTTGGCGAAAGTCTCGTACGCGTCACAGAACGTGTTGATATAATACTGTGTATTGATCTGTTCCAACGCACGGCTTTGGTCGAACGGATTCTCCGCTAAATATTGGTCGATCGCCGCGTCGGTCAGATAGGTATTATACAATGACGTAGCGTTCGGGAATTGCGAGAATTGCTTCATGGCGGCACGTACACCCTCCTCGTAATAACTTTGAGCGGTTCCCGACGCGCTTGTGCCATCTAACCAACCTCTGTAAGCGGCTTCCGCTAACAGGAAACAATTCTCGGCGTACGTCACGATGAAAGTAGGAGCGGTCGGATCGGAATACGTATTTCGATTGACTGTGGAATAAGTGGTCCTGTATTTATCATCACCCGGGTAATTGGGATCCTGGGAGATGTCAAACGGGCCATCCTCGTTATCATAGCCGCTGGGCATACCCATTTGGATGGCCGGGTCGTTATTGCCATAATCGTAGCCTTCCGCCGAGTATTTGGTTCTCGGATCTGTCGAACAAACGGTAGCGATCAACGCCAAACGGGGATCATTCGTGCTTTTCAACAAATTGACGAAATACTCCGCCAAGAAGAATGCGCCGGCATCCGTATCGCTAAAGATTTTCCCATAAGGCTCGGAAGAGTCATCCGCCACGCTCCCATTCGGGTGTTGCAACATAGCGTTGTCCTCATTGCTCATGATGATACCGTTATCGACCGCCGTTTTTACCCATTGCCGTGCGCTCGCCTCATCGACTTTACTCATACGCATCGCCATACGCAAAATCAACGAGTTCGCGAACTTGCGCCACTTGGTCAAATCGCCGTTGAAATAGACATCGGCACCACCGATGTATGAGGCTTGCGCTCCATCCAAGGCGGCTTGTGCCTCGTTCAATTCCTTCAGCAAATCCATGTAAATGGACTGTTGCGTATCGTATGCTGGATAAGGGTATTCCTCCGGCTGGATCGCTTGCGAGTATGGGATATCGCCATATAAATCCGTCAAACGAAGATAAACATACGCCTTTACGATACGAGCCATTTGATAGTCGGTCGAATACCGGGAATCACCTTCCCAATTCCGCATGGCGAGCGCGATATCGCGAGCCGCCGCACGGTCGCCGGAATATATCGCGTCCCAATAAGCGGAGTTATAACCTCCATCCCATACATAGAAAGTACCTTGACTCCAATTGAAACTACTTGTTTGTTGCAGCATGGTCGTTCCATAGATACATCCATTGCGCCATACATCCCAATCGGAACCCAACGCCTGATGCTGGGCGTTGGTGAAAAGGTAAGCGTAATCGATATTACCGTCATTCAAGTTTTCCGGGTCCGTATTGGTGTCCCCGAAATCGCTACAGCTCGTTCCTCCGATCACGGCCGCGGCGGCACACATCATATATACTAAATACTTTTTCATAAATCTATTTTCCTTCAAATGTGATTAGAATTTAACATTGACATTGAAACCGATACTTCTCGTAGCCGGATAACCGTTTAATTCCAAACCTTGGGCATTGGAGTTGTTGTAAGCGGATTCCGGATCGATGTTATCCGTATGTTTCATGATGGTCCATAAGTTACGCGCTACCAAAGAGACATTCAATCCCTTTACCACCTTCATCTTGTTCAGGAGGGATTGCGGGAAGTTATAACCGAACGACAACTCGCGTAATTTGATGAAACTTGCGTCATAAATGAA
This sequence comes from Candidatus Parabacteroides intestinigallinarum, assembly GCA_019114945.1. Classification (GTDB taxonomy): domain Bacteria; phylum Bacteroidota; class Bacteroidia; order Bacteroidales; family Tannerellaceae; genus Parabacteroides; species Parabacteroides intestinigallinarum. The sequence goes on from DXEN01000007.1 coordinate 24,674, forward strand.
TTCCTCGGCGATTTGACTCGTCGTGATTCCTTGCCAGTACTCTTGCGCGCTTACACCTACGGTGTTCGGTACATAATTGCCCGAAGAGTCCAGCATCACGCCTTCTCCTACGATCTTACCCACCGGGTCATTCTCGCGTCCTTTCAGCGTTTTCTTGTGCATACCTGAGCTTACTAATTGATAGTTCGTACCGGAGAAGATATCCGCACCGAACTTGAAGTCAATCAAGAAAGATAAGCTAAAGTTCTTATAACTGAACTGGTTATGCCAACCTCCCGTCAACTTGTAAACACCGTTGCCAATACTCGACAACTTGTCCTCGCGTTGAGGAATACCATTCTCGTAAACGATTTGTCCGTTGTGGCGTTTGTATTTATAACCTACTAATTCGCCGAAAGAAGAACCGACGATATTCTGAACAGTCACGTTTCCTACGTTGGAAGTACCGTTATCCATAATCAAACTCTCCGGGCCTCCTAAATATTTCACTTCACTGTCGTTGATTGCGAAGTTCAATGTGGTATTCCAATCAAACTCATTGGTATGTACCGGAACGGCGTTTACCATAAACTCGAAACCTCGGTTCTGGATCTCACCGACATTTTGGATGCGAGATCCCCATCCAGAGGTATTACTTGTGGATACGACCGCGATATCATCTTTCGTGTTCTTGGTATAATAGGCCATATCAAACGACAAGCGGTTGCTCAAGAACGCTAAGTTCAAACCAACCTCCCACTCGGAGATCTCTACCGGCTTCAGCTCGAAGTTCGGATAGGTGGAATTATTGACCGTAGCGACATATTGACCGTTAACTTGATAATTACGCACCTTGTATGTCAGATAGTTTTGATAGGGATCCGTACCGTTGGATGACATGGCGTAAGAACCGCGTATTTTACCGAAGTCGAACCAATCCGGCATGCTGTCGCGGAAAGAGTCGGTGAAGACCCACGACAAGGTAGCGGACGGATAGAAGTAACTGTTGTTATCCGGATTCAGGGTAGAGAACCAGTCGTTACGTCCCGTCAAGTTCAGGAAGATTTGGTTTTTCCATCCGAAATCCGCCGTAGCGTATACGGAATTAACTTGATATTCTTGATAATTCTTAATGAAACGTTTGTCTCCCAAGTTGTTCGGAGAATACAAGCCATCCGCTAAGAAAGGACGACCGCCGTCTACCATCCAGCGCTCGGAGATTGTCCGTTGACGGTTGCCACCTAACGTAGCGCCGATCGACCAATCGCCAAACTCCTTGTTGAAGCCAATTAAATAGTTCAGGTTAATCTCAGAGAAAGCTTGTGAATATTCCGTCAAGAAACCAACCGCGTCCGCGGCTGCGCCCTTAGGTTGAATTTCCTTATATTTTAAATTGTAACCATCGCGTTGAACGGCGCCCTGTATATACAACCAATCGAAAATATCGTATTTTAAGGTAATCGCGCCCGTCAAACGGTTCTTATTGGTCTCGTTCGTTTTCCGATATTGCAACCAATAGGGGTTATTGAAATAGACATTCGTACCACCTATCATCTCCGTACCGTCCGGATTGGTTCCCCAATCGCAGTCCGCTCCACCGCGCTCCATCTAACGGATATCGAAGTTGGCGGGACGATACAGCAAAGAGGCGTTCGTGTTACCGTTACCATCGGACAAGCTGGCTTTTCCTTTATTTTTCTCAAACACATAGTTGGCATTTACTGTCAAGTGCAGGTTCTTCAAGATATCATAGGTCGTGTTCAAGTTGATACCCTGTTGGCTGACGCTCGCGTTCGGAAGGATACTCTTATCCGTCATATTGGACACGCCGAAACGATAGGTAATCTTATCACCCGCGCCACTGATAGAGGCAGAAGTCGTGTTGTTGATGCCCGTGCGGTAGAAGTTCGGCCAGTTGTTGATATATTCATAAGGTTCCTCGTTCCCCAAGAAGTTGATATGTGTACCGCCCAAGCGATCTCCCCAACTGGATTGCTCTGTAGATCTCGCCGCGTCTACGCTCATCGGACGGTTACCCATCGTTCCCTGTCCATACACTTGTTGGAAATCTCGATAGTCGTAGATCTTGTTAAACGTCAAGTTGTTGTTGAACTCGATGCTGATCGGTTTTCCTTTCTTACCGGACTTGGTCGTGATCAAGATCGCTCCGTTACCACCTCGATAACCGTACAACGCCGAGGCGGCGGCACCTTTCAATACCTGAATGCTCTCGATATCATCCGGGTTGATGTTACTCAATCCATCACCCATATCCTTGCCGCCCCATTGGCCGGCACCGCTACTAAAAGAAATCTCGTTAGAGAACGGTACGCCGTCAATCACGTACAGCGGCATATTGTTACCCGTCATAGAGGCATTACCACGGATGACGACACGGGAAGAACCTCCGGTTCCGGTCGCGTTTCCGGATACACTTACACCGGCCACCTTTCCGGAGAGGGCGTTACCCAAGTTCGGGTCGCGGGCCATCGTGAAGTCCTCGCCGCCCACCTGTGTCGTCGAGTAACCTAACGAACGACTTTGGCGTTTGATACCTAAGGCTGTCACTACCACCTCGTCGATTTTCTGTGTGTCCTCGGCCAGTTTCACTTGCAGACCTGTCTGCCCGCTCGCCGTAATCTCTTGCGACGTGTAACCGATGTAACTGATTTCGATTACCGCGCCATCAGGCACCTCCAACGAGAAGTTTCCATCCAAATCCGTGATAACACCGTTCGTCGTGCCTTTTTGGATGACGTTCGCTCCGATAACAGGGATTCCTGCCTCGTCCACTACCGTACCTGTCACCACTTTGCCTTGCTGTGTCACCTGCGTGTCCAATGCCGATCCGGCGGGAGCCGAAGTGGCCATTGTGGCGTTTACAGAGAAAGCGGAAAACAGCAAACAGAACGCTGAGACTTTCGCTATTCCACGCAGGGATAATAGCTTCGATTCATTCTTTGTCATTTCGCTTTGTTTTTAATTTGTTTTTAATTTTTAGTTTAGATGCTTACACTATCCATGTAATTATTTCTATGATGAAAGGACGTAGTTCCGGCGGAACTTCGGCAATTGTGTTTTTGAGGCGAATCGGAGAAGAAAAAAAGTGAAAATATTCATACACTTTTTTATTCTAAATTCTTTTTGTTAGCTTTGCGCTATATTCGGATGAAGCCAAAGAATAATAGATATTTCTAAACAATGAGCGCGAGAATCCCTCCCTGTTGATATGTCTCTCTATTCGTTGGCTTGGATGCGGGTATGAGAGGTACGAATCATATTTTATTAATTAAATACGGGATATCATGAAGAAAAGAAGTGTTTGGGCGCTGGCGCTAACGGCTTTGTTGACGTGGGCAGGAGAACCCGCGATTGCCGCTACGTATGACGCCGCCGATCCGGTAGAGTATGTCAACCCATTGATGGGTACACAGTCTACGTTTGAGTTATCGACAGGTAATACCTATCCGGCGATCGCACGTCCGTGGGGTATGAATTTCTGGACACCGCAGACCGGTAAGATGGGGGATGGCTGGCAGTATGTTTATACGGCCAACAAGATCCGTGGGTTCAAACAAACCCATCAACCTAGTCCGTGGATCAATGACTATGGGCAGTTCGCTATTATGCCGATCGTAGGGAAACCGGAGTTCGATCAGGATAAGCGCGCCAGCTGGTTCTCGCATAAAGGAGAGGTGGCGAAGGCTTATTATTATAAGGTATATTTGGCGGAGCACGATATCGTGACGGAGCTGACGCCGACCGAGCGTGCCGCGATGTTCCGTTTCACTTTCCCGGAGAACGAGCATTCGTATGTGGTGGTGGACGCTTTGGATAAGGGTTCTTATATCAAGGTGATTCCGGAGGAGAATAAGATTATTGGTTATTCCACGAAGAATAGCGGTGGTGTTCCCGATAATTTCAAAAACTATTTCGTAATCGAGTTTGACAAGCCGTTCACGTATAAGGCGACTTTCGCGGACGCTACCTTGAAAGAGGGCGCGACCGAGCAGACCAGCGAGCATGTCGGTGCCGTGATTGGTTTCCAAACGAAGAAAGGCGAGATCGTACATGCGAAAGTGGCATCTTCGTTCATCAGCTTCGAGCAGGCCGCTATCAATATGAAAGAGTTGGGCAACGATAGCTTCGACGCGCTTGTGCAAAAAGGAAAGGACGCTTGGAACGCGTTGTTGTCCAAGATAGAGGTAGAAGGTGGAAATTTGGATCAATATCGTACGTTCTACTCTTGCTTCTACCGCTCGTTGTTGTTCCCGCGTAAGTTCTACGAGATCGACGCTGCGGGTAAGGTAGTGCATTATAGCCCTTACAATGGTCAGGTATTGCCGGGATATATGTATACGGATACTGGTTTCTGGGATACTTTCCGTTGCCTGTTCCCCTTCTTGAATATGATGTTCCCCTCGGTCAACAAGGAGATTCAGGAGGGATTGATCAATACGTATAAGGAGAGTGGTTTCTTCCCCGAATGGGCCAGCCCCGGTCATCGCGGTTGCATGGTGGGTAATAACTCCGCTTCCGTCTTGGTGGATGCCTACATGAAAGGTGTGAAGGTAGAGGATTTGGAGACCCTTTATAAGGGTTTGATCCACGGTACGGAGAATGTACACCCGAAGGTTTCCTCTACGGGACGTTTGGGACATGAGTATTACAACAAGCTGGGATATGTGCCCTACGACGTGAAGATTAACGAGAACGCGGCCCGGACTCTGGAGTACGCTTATAATGATTGGTGTATCTGGAAACTCGCCAAGGCATTGGATCGTCCGAAGAAAGAACAAGAGTTGTTCGCTCGCCGTGCGTTGAACTATAAGAACCTGTTCGACCCGGAAACGAAGTTGATGCGCGGTAAGAACGAGAATGGCGAGTTTATGGCTCCTTTCTCTCCCTTGAAATGGGGTGACGCTTTCACGGAAGGAAACAGCTGGCATTACTCGTGGTCGGTATTCCACGATCCGCAGGGTTTGATCGACCTGATGGGCGGTAAGGAGGACTTCGTGATGATGCTCGACTCGGTATTCGCTGTGCCGCCTTTGTTCGATGATAGCTATTACGGGGGGGTAATCCATGAGATCCGCGAGATGACGGTGATGAACATGGGCAACTACGCGCATGGTAACCAACCGATTCAGCATATGATTTATTTGTACGATTATGCTGGCGAGCCTTGGAAAGCGCAATATTGGTTGCGTCAGGTAATGGATAAGATGTACACGCCGGGTCCGGACGGATATTGCGGTGATGAGGACAATGGCCAGACTTCCGCTTGGTACGTGTTTAGTGCGTTGGGCTTCTATCCGGTAGCTCCCGGAACGACACAGTATGTGTTGGGCGCTCCGTTGTTCAAGAAAGCGACGATTCATTTCGAGAACGGCAATACGCTGGAGATTAACGCTCCGAACAACAGCGACAAGAATTTGTATATCCAGTCGATGACATTCAATGGCAAGGATTATACAAAGAATTATCTGGACCATAACGAGATGTTGAAAGGCGGTGTAATCAGTATCCAGATGGGTGATCAACCGAATATGAAGCGTGGTATCAATCCGGAGGATATGCCTTACTCATTCTCGGTAAACGAGGAGGGAATCAGCAAGCTTTCTCCTATTTCCGTGAAATCGAAATAAATAGAAAAATATTAAAATAACGATGGGTTTTATTCAAAGATTATTTATGCCGGGCATAGCGATATGCCTGGCTTTTCTTGCCTATTCGTGTGCCACTCCGGAAAAGAGCGGAAGCGAGGAGGCGACGGATTATACCGCGTATGTAGATCCTTATATCGGATCGGGTGAGCATGGCCATGTGTTCGTGGGCGCGAATGTGCCGTTTGGCGCGGTACAGGTAGGTCCACAGAATATCTTCAAGGGATGGGACTGGTGCTCCGGATACCACTATTCCGATAGTATCATTATTGGATTCAGCCATACCCATTTGAGCGGTACGGGCTGTTCGGATCTGGGCGATATCTTGTTGATGCCTTATACCGGCGAGGTCCGTACCTTGCGGGGAGAGCAGGATAATATTAAGGGAGCCGCTTCTTCTTATTATAGCCATGCCAACGAGTCCGTGGAACCGGGCTATTATTCGCTCTTGATGGATAACGGGGTGAAGGCGGAACTGACCGCGACCGAGCGTGTCGCTTTGCATCGTTATACGTATCCCGCAGAGGGAGAGCGTCGTTTGTTGATCAACTTGAAAGAAGGTATTGGCGACGTGGCGTATGATACCTATCTGAAGAAGGTCGATGAATATACGGTGGAGGGATACCGCTTCTCGAAAGGTTGGAGCCCGCGCCATAAGGTGTTCTTCACGTTGAAGAGCGAGCAACCGATAGCCTCGTTGGCCGTGTTCAACGATGATCAGCCGGCTGGCAACGACGAGTTGAAGGGTGAGTCGGTGAAAGGCGTGATTACCTTTAAGAGCGATGCCCCGACGGTGCTGGTAAAAGTGGCTATCTCGTCCGTGAGTTGCGAGAATGCCTTGGCGAATTTGCAGGCGGAATTGGCGGACTGGAATTTCGACGGCGTACGTAACGAGGCGACACGGAAATGGAACGAGCAATTGGCTTGCATCGATATCGATACGCCGGACGAGCGTGCCAAGAAGATTTTCTATACCGCCATGTATCACATGTTTATCGCTCCGACGTTGTATTGCGACGTGAACGGTGATTTCCGCGGACACGATGATAAGGAATATACGAATAATACGTGGAAGAATTATTCTACATTCTCGTTGTGGGATACCTATCGTACGTTGCATCCGTTGTTCACGATCATCAAGCCGCAATATGTGCCGGATTTGGTGAACTCGATGTTGAGTATTTACGACCAGCAGGAGAAATTGCCGATCTGGCCGTTGATTGGTGGCGAGACGAACCAAATGCCGGGTTATAGTGCTGTTCCGGTGATCGCGGACGCTTACTTGAAAGGAATTACCGGTTTCGACGCGGAGCGGGCTTACCAGGCGATGGTAGCTTCTTCCGTGTATGAGAAGCAAAACGGCGTTCCTTATGTATTGGAGAAAGGATATATCCCTTGCGATAAGGTACGCGAGGCGACCTCGATCGCGATGGAGTACGCCGCTGATGATTGGGGAATCGCTTTGATGGCGAAAAAGATGGGAAAGACCGATGATTATCAGACCTACCTGAAGCGGGGTAAGTATTATGCTCAATATTTTGATAAGAGCATTAACTTCATTCGTCCGAAGATGAACGATGGCAGTTGGCGCACGCCCTACGATCCGTTCCGTTCGGTTCATAGCGTGGGCGACTTCTGTGAGGGGAATGGTTGGCATTATACATTCTTCGTGCCGCAACATCCGGAGGGCTTGATCGCGTTGATGGGTGGCGACGCTCCGTTTATCGCGAAGTTGGATTCGCTCTTTACGGCTGAGGGCGAGATGGGAGCGGAGGCTTCTCCCGATATCAGTGGGTTGATTGGTATGTATGCGCATGGCAACGAGCCGAGCCACCATGTTACTTACCTGTATTCGTATGCGGGCGAGCCTTGGAAGACCGCCGAGAAGGTGCGTTTTATCCAAGACGAGTTCTATACGGATCAGCCGGAAGGTGTCATCGGCAACGAGGATTGCGGCCAGATGTCGGCTTGGCATGTGATGTCGGCGATGGGCTTCTATCAGGTAAATCCTTCAAACGGGGTTTATGTGTTCGGTAGCCCGTTGTTCCCCAAGGCGACTATACATTTGCCGGAAGGAAAGACTTTCGAGATAGTCGCTCAGAACAATAATAAGGAGAATATCTATATCCAGTCTGTGACATTGAATGGACAACCTTACGAGAAGTCGTACATCCTGTATGAGGATATCATGAAGGGTGGAAATTTGACATTCGTAATGGGTAATACGCCGAATAAGGCGTTTGGTGCCGCTCCGGAGAATCGTCCGAAAACAGCGGAATAAATGATAAAAGTTCGACAAAGAGGATGGGGCAAATCGTGGGGTAGTATACGGGATGGCACATCCTCTTGTTAAATCGTAAGAAATAGTTAAATATGAAAAGGATGAAGACAATCGTTAAAACTTCGATAGCCTTACTGGCTTCCGTTTTCCTGTGCGCCTCTTGTTCGGGAGGTGGCCAAGGGGGAGCAATGGCGACCTTGGATCCGGTGGATTACGTGAATCCTTATATGGGAAATATCAGCCACTTGTTGGTCCCGACTTTCCCGACCGTGCATTTGCCGAATAGTATGTTGCGGGCCTATCCGGAACGTGCCGATTTTACGGGCGATCGTTTGGGTGGATTGCCCATCATCGTTACGAATCATCGGGAACGCTCCGCCTTTAATTTGTGCCCCTATCAGGGGGATGAGTCCGGATTGCGTCCGGTGATTAATTATAGCTATGATCGGGAGAAAATCCGTCCTTATCGCTATGAGGTTTATTTGGATAATGAGGAGATTTGGGTAGATTACGCCCCTTCCCACCAAAGCGCGGTATATGCGCTTGCCTTTGAGAAGCAAGGACCTGCTTATTTGGTGTTTAACAGTCGTAATGGAGCGTTGCGGACTGCGGATAATTATGTAAGTGGTTATCAGTACATCGACCGAAAGACGAAAGTTTATTTGTATGCCGAGACCGACCGGAAACCGGTGAAAGCAGGTGTCGCTACGGAAGGTAGCGTGGATTATAACACGACTTCGGTAGAAGGAAAGAACGCCGCGATCGCTTTGGCGTTTGGCGATGGCGTAACCTCTTTGGGGGTGCGTTATGGTATCTCTTTTATCAGCGAGGAGCAGGCTAAGAAGAATTTGTATCGCGAGATTGCCGCTTACGACGTGAATGTGGTGGCGAAAGAGGGCCGTGATACTTGGAACCAAGCGCTTGGCAAAATCCAGATTCAAGGAGGGACGGATGAGGAGCGAACCGTATTCTATACTTCTTTGTATCGTTGCTATGAGCGTCCGATTTGCATGAGCGAGGATGGACACTATTACAGCGCGTTTGATGGGCAGATTCACGAGGATGGTGGCCGGCCGTTTTATACGGATGATTGGATCTGGGATACGTATCGGGCTACACATCCGTTACGTGCGTTAATCGATAAGGAACGTGAGAACGATATCATCAATTCGTTCCTGTTGATGGCCGAGCAGATGGGGACGAACTGGATGCCGACTTTCCCGGAAGTGACGGGCGATACGCGACGGATGAATTCTAACCATGCGGTAGCTACCGTGATTGACGCGTATCGTAAGGGTTTGCGTGGTTTTGAGTTGGAGAAAGCGTATATCGCATGTAAGAAAGGTATCGAGGAGAAAACTTTGATTCCGTGGTCGGCCGCCCCGGCGGGTTGGCTGGACGATTTCTACAAGGAGCATGGTTATATCCCGGCTTTACGTCCGGGCGAGAAGGAAACGGTGCCGAATGTCTCTATTTGGGAGAAACGTCAACCGATCGCGGTGACTTTGGGTACCTCGTATGACGAGTGGTGTTTGTCGCAGATCGCCCAGGAGTTAGGTAAGGCGGACGAGGCGAAGTATTATTTGCGTCGTTCGTATAACTATCGGAATGTATTCAATCCGGAAACTCGTTTCTTCCATCCGAAAGATAAGGACGGACAGTTTATCTATCCGTTGGATTATCGTTATGATGGCGGTTTGGGAGCGCGCGATTATTATGATGAGAATAATGGTTACGTGTACCGTTGGGATGTACAGCACAATATCGGCGACTTAGTCGCCTTGATTGGCGGGAATGAGGCGTTTACCTCGGCATTGGATTCGATGTTCAATACGCCGTTGGGCATGTCGAAGTGGCAATTCTATTCCACGTTGCCCGACCATACGGGAAATGTGGGCATGTTCTCGATGGCGAACGAGCCGAGCCTGCATATACCTTATTTATATAATTATGCCGGCAAGCCTTGGATGACGCAGAAACGTATCCGGACGTTGTTGAACCAATGGTTCCGGAACGATTTGATGGGTGTTCCGGGTGATGAGGATGGTGGCGGTATGTCTGCTTTTGTGGTGTTCAGCCAGATGGGCTTCTATCCGGTAACGCCGGGATCTCCCACCTATAATATCGGTAGTCCGCTGTTTACGGATGTGAAGATCGATATGGGCGATGGCGCTATATTCGAGATCCGGGCCAATAACGCCTCTACGGAGAATAAGTATATACAGTCCGCGAAGTTGAATGGCGTGACGTTGGACCAACCTTGGTTCAATCATAGCGATATCGCGTCCGGAGGTTTGTTGGAGTTGGAGATGGGCCCGAAAGCGAATAAAGCGTGGGGAATAGCTACACCTCCTCCTTCCGCGGAGCCAATGCCGGAATAGGGGATAAAAAGTAAAACGATCCAAAGGGGAATTTGAACAATGCTATGTTTAAATTCCCCTTTTGCGTTTATGGGTTATGATTTTTATGTAAATTCGCGTGGTTGGATTTCTAATTTAAACAAACAAGAACAAAAAGAAGATGAAACAATTAATTGTTGCGGCGGGATTGGCTGTTATGCTGACTGCCTGCGGCTCTTCCGAGAAGAAGAGTGTGGAAGGTGAGAATCCGTTCTTTACGGAATACACGACACCTTTTGGAGTGCCTCCTTTTGATAAGATCAAGTTCGAGCATTACAAGCCCGCGATGTTGAAAGGCATGGAAGAGGGCCGGAAAGAGATTGAGGCGATCGTGAATAATCCGGAAGAGCCTTCTTTCGAGAATACGATCGTGGCGTTGGATCGTCAAGGCGAGTTGTTGCGTAAGGTGCAGATCGTGTTTGGCGGACAGAATAGCGTCAACACCAACGATGATATGCAGAACTTGAGCCGGGAGATGTCGCCTTTATTGTCTCAATATCGGGATGATATCAATTTGAATCCGAAGTTGTTCGCACGTGTGAAAGCCGTTTACGACAAGAAGGATGAGTTAGGCTTGGATAAGGAGCAAATGAAACTGCTGGAGGAGACTTATAAAGGTTTCGTACGGGGTGGAGCGAATTTGTCGGAGGCCGATCAGGCTAAGCTGCGTGAGTTGAATAGCGAGATTTCGATGTTGCAACTGACGTTCGGGCAAAATATGTTGAAGGAGACGAACGCGTTCCAGTTGGTCATTGACAATAAGGAGGATTTGTCGGGTCTGCCGGAGACATTGATCGCGAATGCCGCTGAGACCGCGAAAGCGGCCGGTATGGAAGGTAAGTGGGTGTTTACGTTGCATAATCCGAGTGTTATGCCTTTCTTGCAGTATTCCGATAAGCGGGATTTACGCGAGAAGATCTTTAAGGCGTATATCAATCGGGGTAACAATGATAACGAGAATGATAACAAGGAGGTCGTTCGTAAGTTGGTGGCCGCTCGCTTGGCGAAAGCGAAATTGATGGGTTACGACGATTACGCTTCCTTTGCGTTGGAGGATCGCATGGCGAAAAGCTCTGATCGGGTTTATCAACTGTTAGACGAGATTTGGAAGCCGGCTTTGGCGAAAGCGAAGGAGGAGTTGGCCGACATCAATGCCGAGATCAAGAAAGAGGGTGGCGATTTCGAGGCCGAAGGCTGGGATTGGCGTTATTATTTCGAGAAGGCCAAGAAAGCGAAGTTTAACTTGGACGAGAATGAGGTACGTCCTTATTTGAAGTTGGACAATGTACGTGAGGGTGCTTTCTATGTCGCTAATAAATTGTATGGTATTACCTTTACGCCGATCAAGGATATTCCGTTACCTTATCCGGAAGCGCAGGCTTTCGAGTGCAAGGATAAAGACGGTTCGCATTTGGGCGTGATTTATTTCGATTTCTTCCCGCGGGCCAGCAAACGGGGTGGCGCATGGTGTGGCACCTATCGTCCCCAATCGTATGAGAATGGGAAGCGTGTAGCGCCCGTCGTAACGATCGTATGCAACTTTAGCCAGCCGGCTCCGGGACAACCCGCTTTGTTGAGCGCGGATGAGGCGACTACATTGTTCCATGAGTTCGGTCATGGTTTGCACAACTTGTTTAAGGACGTGCATTATTCCGGTGTATCCGGTGTGCCTCGCGATTTCGTGGAGTTGCCTTCTCAGATCATGGAGCACTGGGTATTCGAGCCGGAAGTCTTGAAAGTATATGCGAAACATTATCAGACGGGTGAGGTGATTCCCGCTGAGTTAATCGAGAAGTTGGATAAGAGCGGTAAATATGGCCAAGGTTTCGCTACGACTGAGTATTTGGCTGCCTCTTACTTGGACATGGACTTCCATGCGATAGCGGGTGATCCGGCCGATAAGAAAGTGCTCTCGTTTGTCGATCAGACCAATAACGTTCCCGCGAATTTGAACGTGATGGAGTTCGAGGATCAGACCCTGGGACGTCGCGGCTTGATTCGTCAAATTCCTTCTCGCTATCGTACTACTTATTTCAATCATACGATGGGTGGAGGTTATACCGCTGGCTATTATAGTTATATCTGGGCGGAGGTGTTGGATTGCGATGCTTTCGAGGCTTATAAGGAGACGGGCGATATCTTTAATCAGGAGTGTGCCGATAAGTTCCGTAAGTATATCTTGACGCCGGGTGGTATCGACGACGCGATGGATATGTATAAGAATTTCCGTGGCAAAGAGCCGGGAACGGATCCTTTGCTGAGAAATAGAGGATTGAAATAATCCAAGGAGGACAATTGAGAGGGGTGTGCGGACAGGGCTTGTTGGCACACCCTTTTTTGTTATATGTGGATTTCGAATTGTTAGTATTGTGAAAGATAAATGGGCAAATCGCAAGTAAAAGTGTTGATATTATCTATTTGAACTCATAAATTGTTATTTGTAGTTTGTATTTTGTAAATAGTGATTCATAAATAGCAAACCGTAAATTATTTTTTCCTGGGATTGTCGTATCTTCGCGCTAAAATCATAAAGTTGATTCGACGATGGAAATATTGAAACATGAGTGCGGTGTTGCCATGGTCCGGCTCCTTAAGCCGTTGGAGCATTACCACGAGAAGTACGGAAGCTGGATGTATGGATTGAACAAACTCTATTTGCTGATGGAAAAGCAGCATAACCGGGGGCAAGAAGGGGCAGGCTTGGCTTGCGTGAAATTGGAGGCGAATGCCGGCGAGGAATACATGTTTCGCGAGCGGGCTTTGGGCGCTGGAGCTATTACGGAGATTTTCGCTAACGTCCATGCGCATTACAGGGATTTGGCACCCGAACAGTTGAACGATCCCTTCTTCGCTAAAGCCAATCTTCCTTTCGCCGGAGAACTTTATATGGGGCATCTCCGTTACAGTACGACCGGGAAATCCGGTCTCTCTTATATCCATCCTTTTCTGCGCCGGAATAATTGGAGGGCCAAGAACCTTGCTCTCTGTGGTAATTTTAATTTGACAAATGTTCCTGAGATATTCGCCAATATTACGGCGATCGGGCAGCATCCTCGGAAATACGCTGATACCTATATATTATTGGAGCAATTGGGCCACCGCTTGGACCGGGAGGTGGAGCGCCTGTACCTCGCTTGCGAGGCGGAGGGGCTGAAAGGCATGGACATCACACGGGCTATCGAGGATCGGATCGATCTCTCGAACGTATTGAGACGGTGCGCGCCCGGTTGGGACGGCGGCTACGTGATCTGTGGTATTACGGGAAGTGGCGAGTCGTTCAGCCTGCGGGATCCGTGGGGGATCCGTCCTGCGTTTTATTATGCCGACGACGAGGTGGTCGTGTTGGCTTCCGAGCGCCCGGTGATCCAGACCGTGATGAATGTCCATGTGGAGGATATCCGGGAACTGGGACGGGGCGAGGCGCTCTTTATTAACAAGAAAGGCGAATGGCGCACCTGCCAGATCGTGGAACCGAAAGCGAACAAGGCCTGCTCGTTTGAGCGGATTTATTTCTCCCGGGGCAGCGATGTGGATATCTACCAGGAACGGAAGCGCTTGGGGAAAAACTTGGTGCCCGCGATTCTCAAGGCGGTCGATTACGATTTGAATCATACGGTCTTCTCTTTCATCCCCAATACCGCCGAGGTGGCTTACTTTGGGATGCAAGAGGGGCTGGAGACGTACTTAAATAAATTGAAGAGAGATTGGATCGCCGACCGTAGTCATTTGTTGCACGAGGGCGAGCTGGAGCAAATCCTTTCCATGCGGGTCCGTTGCGAGAAAGTAGCTATCAAGGACATCAAGCTCCGTACTTTCATCGCCGAGGGCAATAGCCGTAACGACTTAGCGGCCCATGTCTATGATATTACTTACGGTAGCCTGGTCCCCTTCGAGGATAATTTGGTGATCATTGATGATAGCATCGTCCGGGGAACGACCCTCCGGCAGAGCATTATCGGTATCCTCGACCGCTTGCGCCCGCGGAAGATCGTGATTGTCTCCTCTTCCCCGCAGGTACGCTATCCGGATTACTATGGCATCGACATGGCTCGCATGGACGAGTTCATCGCCTTCAAGGCGGCGGTGGCCTTGCTGAAGGAACGTGGAATGACATCCGTCCTGACCGAGGCTTACCAAAAGGCGAAAGCGCAAGAGGCGGCTCCGAGCGAGGAATTGGTGAATCACGTCAAGGCGATCTACGCTCCCTTCACGGACGAGGAGATCTCCCGCAAGATGGTGGAACTATTGACCCCTAAAGGTGTCCAAGCGGAAGTGGAGATCGTCTACCAGACATTGGGAGGCTTACACGAGTCGTGCCCCAATCATCCGGGCGACTGGTATTTCTCGGGCGACTATCCGACGCGAGGCGGCGTTCGGTTGGTCAATCGGGCATTCATTGATTATATGGAACAAGAAGAAACAGAATATATACAATGATAAAAGATATGCGAAATAGAAAAAAAGCGATACTGATCTTGGAGGACGGGAGCCAATTCGAGGGCTGGTCCTTCGGGGCGGAGAAGGAGGTGGCCGGCGAGGTCGTATTCAACACCGCCATGACAGGCTATCCCGAGAGCTTGACAGATCCTTCTTATGCGGGGCAATTGATGGTCCTGACCTATCCTTTGGTCGGGAACTATGGCGTACCGCCTTTCACCATCATGGACAACGGTCTTCCCGTTTATATGGAAAGCGAGAAGATCCATGTGGAAGCGATGATCGTGAGCGACTATAGCGAGGAATATAGCCATTGGAACGCTTGTGAGAGCTTGGAGTCATGGCTCGTCCGCGAGGGAATCCCCGGTGTTACGGGTATCGATACCCGTGCCTTGACGAAGAAGATTCGCGAGCGGGGTGTCATGATGGGGCGCGTCGTGTTCGAGGGAGTGGATAAAGGACAATGGGAAATGGAAAATTATGGGGATATTAATTATGTCGATCGGGTGTCTTGTAAAGAGATCATCATTTATGAGAACAATGCGAGCCGTTCTTTCCCCGTAGATACTCCCGTGGATGAAATCAATTGTCAATTGTCAATTGATAATTGTCAATCGAGAAAGCGTGTCGTTTTGCTGGATTGCGGGGTCAAGGCGAATATTATCCGTAGTCTTTTGAATCGGAATCTGACGGTGGTTCGTGTGCCTTGGAACTACGATTTCAATGGCTTGGACTACGATGGCCTTTTCCTGAGCAACGGTCCGGGCGACCCCGATACTTGCGAGGCGGCGGTGCGGAACATCCGCGAGGCGCTTCAGGGAGACAGACCTATCTGCGGTATCTGCATGGGCAACCAACTTTTGGCCAAGGCGGGAGGCGCGACAATCTATAAACTGAAGTATGGTCATCGCAGCCATAATCAACCGGTACGCATGGTCGGTACGGAGCGTTGTTTCATCACTTCGCAAAACCATGGTTACGCGGTCGACGAGAAGACATTGGGCGCTGACTGGGAGCCTCTGTTCGTGAACATGAACGACGGGACAAACGAGGGGATCCGTCATCGGACGAAACCCTTCTTCTCCTCGCAGTTCCACCCCGAGGCATGCGGCGGCCCGCTGGATACGGATTTCATCTTTGATAAGTTCACCGCCCTGCTGTGATCCCTTTGCGCCGCTTTGCGGCGGGTATGAATCATGAAACAAGAATAAAGCATTTCGAAGGATATGATAGAAGAGATAAAGAAAGTCCTGATTCTTGGATCAGGTGCGTTGAAGATCGGCGAGGCGGGCGAGTTCGACTACTCTGGCTCCCAAGCCTTGAAGGCGATTAAGGAAGAGGGGATAGAGACGGTATTGATTAATCCCAATATCGCCACGGTGCAAACCTCGGAGGGGGTGGCCGACCGGGTGTATTTCCTGCCTGTCACGCCTTTCTTCGTGGAAAAAGTGATTGCCAAGGAGCGACCCGATGGTATCTTGCTGGCGTTTGGCGGACAGACGGCCCTGAACTGTGGTGTGGTGCTCTATCAGAGTGGTGTGCTGGAGAAATACAACGTCCGGGTACTGGGTACGCCCGTGCAGGCGATTATGGACACGGAAGATCGCGAGTTGTTCGTTCAGCGATTGGATGAGATTGGCGTGAAGACGATCAAGAGCGAGGCGGTCGAGACTATCGAGGACGCCCGTCGGGCCGCCCGTGAGGTGGGCTACCCGGTAATTGTCCGTGCCGCCTATGCGTTGGGAGGTCTCGGCTCTGGCTTTTGCGACAACGAGGAGGAGCTGAACGTACTGGTCGAGAAAGCCTTCTCTTTCTCTCCGCAGGTATTGGTCGAGAAGAGCTTGAAGGGATGGAAAGAGGTGGAATATGAAGTGGTGCGCGACCGTTTCGACAACTGCATCACGGTCTGCAACATGGAAAACTTCGACCCGCTGGGTATCCACACGGGCGAGTCAATCGTCATCGCCCCCTCGCAGACTTTGAGCAATACGGATTATCATAAGCTCCGCTCGCTGGCGATCCGTATTATCCGTCATATTGGTATCGTGGGGGAATGTAATGTACAATATGCGTACGACCCGGAGTCGGAGGATTACCGGGTGATTGAGGTGAACGCCCGCCTTTCCCGTTCGTCGGCGTTGGCCTCTAAGGCGACGGGCTATCCGCTGGCGTTTGTCGCCGCGAAGTTGGGGTTGGGATACGGATTGTTCGACCTGAAGAACTCCGTGACGAAGACCACGAGCGCCTTTTTCGAGCCGGCTCTTGATTACGTGGTCTGCAAGATTCCACGTTGGGACTTGGGTAAATTCCACGGCGTGGATCGGGAGTTAGGTAGCAGTATGAAGTCGGTGGGCGAGGTGATGGCCATCGGCCGCACGTTCGAGGAAGCGATCCAGAAAGGCTTGCGGATGATTGGGCAAGGCATGCATGGTTTTGTAGAGAATAAGGAGCTGGTGATTCCCGATATCGACAAAGCCCTCCATGAACCGACCGACCGACGTATCTTCGTTATCTCGAAAGCTTTCCGGGCGGGCTATACGGTCGACCAGATTCATGAGTTGACCATGATCGACCGTTGGTTCCTCCAGAAACTCTACGGTATTATGCAGACCTCGAAAGAATTGCACGCTTACGACCTGAAGGGGGTGAACCGCTGGCGTCTCGATCCTCAATTGATACGTTTGGCGAAGCGGCAAGGTTTCTCCGACTTCCAGATCGCCCGGGCCATCGGTCTCGACGACGACTTAGAGAAAGGTATGATGCTCGTCCGCCAATACCGCAAGGAGCATGACATTCTTCCGGTGGTGAAGCAAATCGATACATTGGCGGCGGAATATCCGGCGAAGACCAATTATTTGTACTTGACTTATAATGGCACGGAGAACGATATCGATTACGAGCGCGACCATCGTTCGATTATTGTCCTCGGGTCGGGCGCTTACCGCATCGGCTCGTCGGTGGAGTTCGATTGGTGTGGCGTACAGGCATTAAATACGATTCGCAAGGAAGGTTGGCGTGGTGTCATGATTAATTATAACCCTGAGACCGTATCGACTGATTACGATATGTGCGATCGGCTCTACTTCGACGAGTTGACCTTCGAGCGTGTCATGGATATCATCGACTTGGAGACACCACACGGTGTCATTGTCTCGACAGGCGGGCAGATTCCGAACAATTTGGCGATGCGCCTCGATGAGCAGCATGTAAATATCCTTGGAACTTCTGCCAAAAGTATCGACAACGCCGAGGATCGCGATAAGTTCTCCGCTATGCTCGACCGTATCGGCGTGGACCAACCCGAATGGAGCGCGCTGACCTCGATGGATGACATCAACGCTTTCGTCCGGAAGGTTGGATTCCCCGTTTTAGTGCGACCCAGTTATGTGTTAAGTGGCGCGGCGATGAACGTCTGCTCCAACCAAGAGGAGCTGGAGCGTTTCCTCAAACTGGCGGCCAATGTCTCGCAAAAGCATCCTGTTGTCGTTAGCCAATTCATCGAGCATGCCAAGGAAGTGGAGATGGATGCCGTGGCCGATAAGGGCGAGATTATCATGTACGCCATCAGCGAGCATATCGAGTTCGCCGGTGTGCACTCGGGCGACGCGACAATCCAGTTCCCTGCACAGAAGCTCTATGTCGAGACGGTTCGCCGCATCAAGCGCATCAGTAAGCAGATCGCCAAGGAGTTGAATATCTCCGGTCCGTTTAATATCCAATATTTGGCTAAAGGCAATGAGATCAAGGTGATCGAATGCAATTTGCGCGCCTCGCGGAGTTTTCCCTTTGTCTCGAAGGTGCTTAAGATTAACTTTATCGAACTGGCGACTCGTGTCATGCTCGGTTTGCCTGTCGAGAAGCCTAACAAGAACGAGTTCGATTTGGACTATGTGGGTATCAAGGCATCGCAATTCTCCTTCAATCGTTTGCAAAAGGCCGATCCGGTCTTGGGGGTCGATATGGCCTCGACGGGCGAGGTAGGTTGCTTGGGGGATGATGTGTCGGAGGCAGTCCTGACCAGTATGCTCGCCGTAGGGCAACGGATTCCGGAGAAGAATATCCTTCTGTCAACCGGCACGCCTAAGCAGAAGGTGGCAATGCTCGACGCGGCAAAGCTTTTGGCGGATAAGGGGTATCGCTTGTTCGCCACGGGCGGTACTTACCGCTTCTTGCAGGAGAACAATATCCCTTGCTCGTTGGTCTATTGGCCCAGCGAAGAGGGAAAGACTCCGCAAGCACTTTCGATGTTGCACGAACGAAAGATCGATTTGGTTGTCAATATCCCGCGCGACCTCTCGGCCGGTGAGTTGACCAATGGTTACAAGATCCGCCGGGCGGCGATCGACCTGAATATTCCGCTGATCACGAATGCTCGTTTGGCGAGCGCGTTCATCAAGGCGTTCTGCACGATGAGCATGGATGATATTCACATCAAGAGTTGGCAAGAGTATTAATTGGGAAAAGAGTGGAGCCTATGGACACGACGATATATGTGGCGCGGCGCATCGCGGCGCAAGCGGAGATGGACGATGAGGGGCTTATCGATCGATTGGCCTCCATCTTGGTTCGCACGGAGTTGCGGAAAGGAGCTATGTTTTTGGAAGAGGGACAGGTCTGTACGCAACTGGGATATGTGTATCGGGGCATGGTCCGTCAGTTTTATTATAAGAATAAACGGGACTTGACCGAGCATTTCGCTTGCGAGGACGCCGTATTTATTTGTATTGAGAGTTTCTTGCGCCAGCAGCCTACCCGGTTGATGGTAGAGGTGCTGGAGAATACGGTTATTTATGGAATTCCGCATGATCCCCTGTTGGCGCTTTGCGCGGAGGATTATGATATGGAGGTCTTATATCGGCGTTTGCTGGAGAATTCCTTGATTTTGTCGCAACACAAGGCTGATTTCTTCCGGTTCGAGACCGCCAACGAGCGTTATGCCCGCTTGTTGCGTGAGCAGCCCGAGATCGTACGTCGGGCGCCATTGTCGCATATAGCCTCGTACCTGCTGATGACCCCGGAGACGCTGAGCCGTGTCCGGGCGAATGTACAGTTGTAAGAGGAGAGAAGAATAAAAGAGGAGGTGTGCCAATACGATTCTGACACACCTCCTCTTATTTATTCAGTACGAAACGGTAATCGTTATCTTCTGTTCCGGTGTCGTGCCTCTTGTTGCTTCTTCAATTGCTCCTCTTGCATCCGTTGCGCCTCCTCCAAGCGTTTCATAAGACCGGATTTTTTCATCGGCTTACGCTTGTTGGCTTCCAACTTCGCCAAAAGCTTCTCTTCGTTGATCGTGAAGCGGAAGATCAAGGTCTGCACGATCGATATCAACATGGAGATGAAGTAGTAGTAGGTCAGACCGGAAGCGTATTGGTTGAAGAATACCAAGAACATCAAAGGCATCAGATACATCATCAGCTTCATACCCGGCATTTGCTGTTGTCCGGTATTTGTCATATCCATGTTGTACTTGGTATAGATGATATTCGTGATAGTCATCAATAAACAGAACAAACTGATATGATTACCGAAGTAGGGGGTGATGATCGGGATATAGGTCTCCCAGCTTACGATCGCGTCGTACGTCGATAAGTCGTTTGCCCAAAGGAAACTCTCGTGGCGCAACTCGATGGCCGACGGGAAGAACATGAACAACGCGATCAGGATCGGCATCTGCAACAGCAAGGGCAAGCAACCGCTCAACGGGCTGGCTCCCGCGCGGCTGTATAGCTCCATCGTCGCTTTCTGCCGTTCCAAGGCCTGGTCTTGTCCCGGATACTTGGCGTTGATTTCTTCTACTTGCGGACGCAATACGCGCATCTTTGCCGACGATATATACGATTTATAAGTCAGCGGATAGAGGATGAGCTTCACGATCACGGTCAGCAAGAAAATCAGTAAACCATAGTTGGGGATGAACTTGCCTAAGAAATCGAACAGGGGAATCACGAAATATTGGTTCACCCAGCGGAAGATTCCCCATCCTAACGGTACCAGTTTCTCCAGATCCAACTGAAGGTCGGAGTCCACGCCCTTATCAAACGATTTTAGCAAAGCGAACTTATTGGGACCGAAGTAATACGAGAGTTCCGTCGGTTTCTCGCCTCGTAGGTCGAACGCTACGGAGGTGTTGGTCTTGAATTGTTTCAGTACCTCACCTGCGGCATACGATTTCGAGTCCAATGTCGTTGCCTCGAATCCCTCTTCCGAGATCAATACGGTAGAGAAGAACATATCCTTGTAACCAATCCAGCGTAGGCGGTTGGATATTTTCTCGCTGTCGCTCTTGGTCTCGCTCAGGTGCTCCACGTCGTCCGCCATGTATTTGTAGCTTAGGTTCACGTAGCGATCCTCGAACATACGTCCCTTCTCTTGCTGGTGGATGTCTTGCGTCCATGCGATGTCCAAAGCGTTCGTACTCGGGGTGAGCAAGCCGTTCAGTCCCGTGCCTTGGATGCGATATCCTACTCGGTACGAGCCGGGTTCCAGCGTATAGGTGAAATCCAAATGCCGGCCGTTCTCCACTTGCAGACGCATGATGAGTTGGTTGGGATCATCCCCTTTGACTGGCGTGAAATAAAGCTCATCGGTACTTAATACTTGGCTCGCCGCCGTCACCAGGTTGAAGGTGAGGCTGGACGAGTTCTCGTCGAACAGCACGAGTGGCTCGCCTTTGTAGTTGTCGAACTCTTTCAGGCGGGCGTAGCAGATGCGTCCCCCCTTGTTGCTCACGCGTAACTCAAGCACGTCGTTTTGTAAGGTGGTGTAGGTTTCCGTACCGGTCATGACGTTCGCGAAGACTCCGAAATCCTGTCGCAGGAGCGAAGCCCGTACGGAGTCCGGAAGGTTCTCCAACGAGTCTTTCACGAACGCCTCCCGTTGCGCCTCTCTCACCAAATCCATTTGTTGGGCGTACTCGATCTTCGCGATCGAGTCCTGATAATGGCGTTGTGCCTCTATTTGTTCCGGCGTCGGTCGGTTGAACCAACTGAACGCCACTAACACGACTCCTATTAGCAGAAACCCGATTAACGTATTCTTATCCATGTATGCTCTTTATTTTTTGTTGTCGATAGCGGCTTTTACGAAACTCAGGAAAAGCGGGTTGGGGTTGACAACCGTACTGTTGTATTCCGGATGGTATTGTACGCCGACGAACCATTTCAACGCGGGGATCTCTACCACCTCTACCAGGTTGGTGTCGGGATTCTCGCCCGTGCACATCATTCCCGCTGCCTCGAATTGGTTCTTATACTCGTTGTTGAACTCGAAACGGTGGCGGTGGCGTTCTTGGATGTGCTCTTTCCCATAAGCCTCGTATACCTTCGAGCCCGGTTTCAGTACGCAATCATAAGCGCCCAGACGCATCGAGCCGCCCATGTTGGTAACGTTCTTTTGCTCTTCCATCAAATCGATTACCTTATGGGTGGTATGTGGCTCCATCTCCGTGGAGTTGGCGTCTTTCAGTCCCAATACGTCGCGGGCGAACTCAATCACCATGCATTGCATACCCAAGCAAATACCCAGGCAAGGCACGTCGTGCTCGCGGGCGTATTTGATGGCGGCGAATTTACCTTCGATGCCGCGCTGTCCGAATCCCGGGGCGATCAGTATGCCGTCCATGTCTTTTAATTGCTCGGCGGCGTTCTCATTGTTCAGTTTCTCGGAGTGGAACAGGTGCAGGTCTAATTTATGCTGGTTGTAGATAGCCGCTTGCAGCAACGATTCGTCAATCGATTTGTAAGCGTCTTGCAACTCCACGTATTTGCCCACCAAACCGATCTTCACGCTTTCCGTGGCGGCGCTCTTCTTGGCAAGGAATTCTTTCCACGGTTTCAATTCCGGGGTGGGGCCTACCTCCATGCCTACTTTCCGAAGGACTACCTCGTCCATCTTCTGCCGTTGCAATACCAAGGGCACCTCGTAGATTGTCGGTACGTCGATCGATTGGATCACGGAATCTTCCGCCACGTTGCAGAACAAGGCTACCTTTCGCAGGATGTTCGTGCTTAGCTCGTGCTCCGTACGCAGCACCAGGATGTCCGGTTGGATGCCCAGCTCCTGCAATTGTTTGACGGAGTGTTGCGTGGGTTTCGTCTTGTATTCTTTCGCGGCCGCGATGTAAGGTACGTAGGTTAGATGTACGCACAGGCAATTTTTCCCTAATTCCCATTTCAACTGGCGGACGCTCTCGATAAAGGGCAGCGACTCGATATCGCCTACCGTTCCTCCGATCTCGGTAATCACGAAATCGAACTTATATTTGTTCCCCAGCAGTTTCACGTTGCGTTTGATCTCGTCCGTGATGTGTGGCACGACTTGTACGGTCCGTCCTAAATAGTCCCCTTTGCGTTCCTTATTAATAACGCTTTGGTAAATACGGCCCGTCGTGATATTGTTCGCGCGGGTGGTCTGTACGTTCAGGAAACGTTCGTAGTGCCCTAAGTCCAGGTCGGCCTCGTGGCCGTCGACGGTCACGTAGCATTCCCCATGCTCGTAGGGGTTCAACGTGCCTGGATCTACATTAATATAAGGATCGAATTTTTGGATGGTTACTTTGTAACCGCGCGCTTGCAAGAGCTTGCCTAATGAGGCGGAGATGATTCCCTTTCCTAACGAAGAGACGACACCGCCCGTAACGAAAATGTACTTTGTATCTGCCACGATCGTAATATTTTAGTATCTAATCTTAAATTACACATCTGTGTCTTAAAGTCGCGAAGGTAACGAATTTCGTCGATACGGCGCTCATGGTCGCGCAAAATAAATGTTTTCTCTGGGGAGGATTCATCGATGCCGAGAATATAAGTGTTGAAAAATTTGGCGTGTCAAAATTTTCTTCGTATGTTTGCGACCTGAACAGAAAGTCCGCTTAACCGTACGGCTCTCTATCGAGCGGTTATTCCGGGCTGTGGGGAAGGATATGAAAGAATCATTGTTCGACTTCGCAATCTGTTGTTTATCAGGCTTCTATGGGCAATCTCGCTAAGATTGACTCGTAGGAATGATGTGTTTAGCCCGATGGAAAAAGCGACGAGACCCCAATTCTGGATCGCGGCTCGTACGATAGCGAAAGGTGAGTTAAGCCTTCGTAGTTATTTTGAGGAAAACGCGATCGAGTGCTTTGTCCCTACCCGGAGAGTTTTATTGAAGCGAAAAGGCGAGATGGTGGAACAAGAGGTTCCTATCATCCATAACCTTTTGTTCTTCAAGGCGGATTTCTCGTTGGCGCATAGTTTGTTTAACCAAAACTCCCGTCGTCTGTTCCGTATTCGTGGCGAGAATGGGATGCTGACTATTCCGGATCGGCAGATGGAACCTTTTGTTCGTTTCGTGAACGAGCATTACGGGAAAGTCCAGATATTGGATACGAATTATGTGATTGGAGACTTGATGATGATCAAGAAGGGTCCTTTCGCGGGCTGGATCGGCAAGGTGATCCAGATCGATAATAAGAATTTTTTTACCGTTAGCCTCGAGGGTCTGTTGGTCGCCGCCGTGCGATTTCCTAAGAGTAATTTGATGAAAGTGGACGAGGCTCAAATGGATAAGAATATACTTCCCAAGGAATATCATTTCTAATTTTAGTTGACTCAATAGGGGGAACACAAGAAGGAAGGGGTGTCGTGCTTCTCACGATGTGACACAGCCTTTTCCGTAACTCGTTCCCTCGTGGTTGGTTATTAATTCACAATTCTAAAATGAACTTCCGTTATAGTTACAACCGTTGGCTTTTGCTCTTAGGCCGTGTGGTAAATTTACGCTATATCAATCGGTGGATCATATTTTGCGCGGATTTGCTGGTGTCGTTAGGCGTATCGTTGATCGGGGTATTGGGATTATTGTCTATATTGAGAATCCATGTGGAAAGCGCGGATGTCTTGCGGCTGGGATTGGCCTCGCTGATTGGAAGCGTCTTCTCTTTCTGGGCGTTCAAGGTTTATCATGGCGTGATTCGTTATTCCACGTTGCGGGGAGTTTGGCGCATAGGGGCTGTGGCGGTCCTGAAAGTCTTGCTGATGTGCTTGGTCCTTTCTTGCTTGGGCGCCGGTTTCAGTCCGTCGGTTTATTGGGTGGGATGTATTTCGGACGCGGCGTTGACAATCGTGATGCTGATCGCCTTGCGGGTGTTCGTGATCAATGTGTACAATAGCCTGCTGACGCAACTGGGTAAAAAACGTAAGCGGATACTTGTCTTTGGAACGGGCGAGGAGAGCGTGATGATCGCTACCTCCGCGAGCCAGCAAGTGTTTTTGAGCAATTATAGTATTATCGGTTTCATCCGTTTCGGCGCTTTGAAGAAAAGCATGCGTATCGCGGAATTGCCGGTTTATCAAATAGAGAACCTGGATGATTTATATCGGTTGATTCCCCGCAACAATCTGGATGGAATCCTTTTCCCGAACATCAAGACCGCTCAGCAAGAGCGGGACCGTTTGGTGCGTTATTGCGAACAAGCGTTGCTGAAGACGTTGGTCGTTCCGGAGATGGAGGAGATCCGCGACGGGCAAATGAAACGTTCGATCCGGGAGGTGCGGATCGAGGATTTATTAGGGCGTGAGGAGATTCGCATTAACCTGACCGAGATAGGGAATTTGTTGGAGGGTAAGACTATCCTGGTGACGGGAGCCGCCGGAAGCATCGGTAGCGAGATATGTCGGCAGTTGGCCCATTTCCCGATTAAGCGGTTGATTTGTTTCGACGCGGCGGAGACTCCGATGCATAATTTGCGCTTGGAGTTGGAGGAACGGTTCGAGCGTTTGGATTTCGTCCCTGTTATCGGGGATGTGCGCAGTCCGGAGCGGGTGGATTACGTGTTTCGGAACTGGCATCCGCAGGTCGTATTTCATGCCGCGGCATATAAGCATGTGCCCTTGATGGAAGAGAATCCTTGCGAGGCGGTTCGCACGAACGTTTTTGGCACGCGTGTGATGGCGGATGCCTCGGTGGCTTACGGAGTCGAGAAATTCGTGATGATCAGCACCGATAAGGCGGTGAACCCCACGAACATCATGGGGTGCAGCAAGCGGCTCGCCGAGATTTACGTGCAGAGCCTGAGCATGGCGCTCCAGCGGGGCGAGAAGAGAGGGAACACCCGGTTTATCACGACCCGTTTCGGGAATGTGTTGGGAAGCAACGGCTCGGTCATCCCTCGTTTCCGGGAGCAAATCGCGAAGGGAGGCCCTGTTACGGTGACGCATCCCGACATCATCCGTTATTTTATGACGATCCCGGAAGCGTGCCGTTTGGTATTAGAGGCCGGCACGATGGGGAACGGAGGCGAGATCTTTATCTTCGACATGGGCGAGCCGGTGAAGATCGCCGATTTGGCGAAGCGGATGATCGAGCTATCCGGCTTGCGGGTGGATAAGGATATCGAGATAAAATATACCGGTCTTCGTCCGGGCGAGAAACTTTACGAGGAGCTGTTGAGCAACAAGGAGAACACGAAGGAAACGCCGCACGAGAAGATCCGTGTGGCCCGGGTGCGGGAATACGCTTATCCGGAGGTGGTGGAGCATGTGGATAAGTTGGTGGAATTGTCCCTGCGCGTGGAGATCCTCCCGATGGTGCGCGAGATGAAAGCTTTCGTGCCGGAATTCAAGAGCAAGAATTCCCGCTTCGAGTCGTTGGATGCCTAAAGCCAGCGAATTCTTTTGGGGAGGAATTTCCGCTGCCTAATTTTCGGCGATTAGTGAATAATCCGTATCTTCGCCTTGTGTAACCATAAAAAGGTAGAGGTTATGATATATCCGATAGGCATACAGAATTTTGAGAGTCTTCGTAAAGATCGCTATTTCTATATAGATAAAACGGTGATGATCCATCGTTTGGTTCATACGGGGCGTTATTATTTTTTGAGCCGTCCGCGTCGTTTTGGAAAGAGCTTGTTGCTCTCTACGTTGGAGGCTTATTTCGAGGGGAAGCGCGATTTGTTCAAGGGGCTGGCATTGGAACGTTTGGAAACGGAGTGGACGTGCCGCCCGGTGCTGCATTTGGATTTGAACATCGAGCGTTATGATGCTTCGGACAGCTTACGGAATATCTTGAACCGAAATTTGGTGGCGTGGGAGGGGTTATATGGACGTGATTCGTCGGAGGTTTCCTTGTCGTTGCGTTTCGCTGGGGTTATCCGGCGGGCTTGCGAGCGCACGGGCCATCGTGTGGCGATTCTGGTGGACGAGTACGATAAGCCGATGTTGCAGTCTATCGGGAATAAGGCATTGCAGGAGGAGTTCAGGGCCATGTTGAAACCGTTCTACGGGGTGCTCAAAACGATGGATGGTTACATCAAGTTCGCTTTGCTGACGGGAGTGACGAAGTTCGGCAAGGTGAGTGTTTTCAGCGACTTGAACAATCTGGAGGATATCTCGATGGATGAGTCGTACGTAAGCTTATGCGGGATTACGGAAGGCGAGATTCATGAGAATTTGGAGGAGGAATTGCGTGAGTTAGCCGCCGCCCAAAAGCTTTCTTACGAGGATACATGCGCTAGGTTACGGGCGCTCTATGATGGTTATCATTTCGTGGAGAATACGGAGGGGATTTATAATCCGTTCAGCTTGTTGAACACGTTCAAGAGACGGAAGTTCGGAAGTTATTGGTTCGAGACGGGTACGCCGACTTATTTGGTGGAGTTGTTGCGGCGGAACCGGTATCGGTTGGAGGACATGGCGCGGGCGGTCACCAATGTAGATACGCTGAATAGCATTTATGGCGACGAGGATCCGTTGCCGGTGATTTATCAAAGTGGCTATCTGACGATAAAAGGATATAACCCCCGGTTCAAGACCTACCGTTTGGGCTTTCCGAACGAGGAGGTGGAGGAGGGATTCATGAAGTTTTTGGTTCCTTACTATACACCGCTGGGGAAAGACGAGACTCCGTTTGCGATCGAACTCGTAACATCGAGAAATGGTTAGTGGAACAAGGATGAGTTCCGAATGTCACATACGTGCGTTGGCAAAGTCACGTATGTGCGTTGGCATTTTAACATACGTGCATGGACAAAGGCACGTATGTGGGCGTTAGCTGTCACATCACCCTGTGTGAATGTTTGTATCACTTTATGTGAACGTCCGCAAAGGGTGGCGTGAGGGTGCGTGTGTGGAAAAAAGGAAGCTGCCCCTATTGCCACCATTGCCCCTATCGTTCCGTAATAAATATAAGCATTAATCATATGAATGACATTAAAATCGCCGTGGCCGGTACCGGTTACGTCGGACTGAGCATTGCCACGTTGCTGAGCCAGCGCCATCGGGTGACGGCGGTGGACGTGCTCCCGGAGAAGGTGGATAAGATCAACCATCGGATCAGCCCGATACAGGATGATTATATCGAGAGGTATCTAAGGGAAAAGGATTTGAATCTTACGGCGACATTGGATGGTCGCTCCGCCTATAAGGAAGCGGATTTCGTGGTGATCGCCGCGCCGACCAATTACGATCCGGTACGGAACTATTTCGACACGAGCCACGTGGAGGAGGTGATCGAGTTGGTGAGAGGTGTCAACCCGGACGCTATCATGGTGATCAAGAGCACCGTCCCCGTGGGCTACACCGAGAGTGTCCGGAAACGGTTTAATTGCGATAACATCCTTTTCTCCCCGGAGTTCCTGCGGGAGAGCAAGGCTTTGTACGATAATCTCTATCCCAGCCGTATCATCGTGGGACGACCGGAAGGGGACGCCCGTTTGGACGAGGCGGCACGCACGTTCGCCTCCTTGCTGCGAGAAGGGGCTATCAAGCAGGATATCGAGACCTTGTATATGGGCCTGACCGAGGCGGAGGCGGTGAAGCTGTTCGCCAACACCTACCTGGCGTTGCGGGTCTCTTATTTCAACGAGCTGGACACCTACGCCGAGATGAAAGGCTTGGACACGAGGGCGATTATCGAGGGGGTCTGCCTGGATCCCCGTATCGGTACGCATTACAATAACCCCAGTTTCGGTTACGGGGGCTATTGCCTGCCGAAAGACACGAAACAGCTATTGGCGAACTACGCCGACGTTCCGGAGAACCTGATCGAGGCGATCGTGGAGAGCAACCGGACGCGGAAGGATTTCATCGCGGACCGGGTATTGCGAAAGGCGGGCTACTACGATTATTACAATCGGGGCGATTATAATCCGGCGGAGGAGCGTCGTTGCGTGATCGGGGTGTACCGTCTGACGATGAAGTCGAACAGCGACAATTTCCGTCAGAGCAGCATCCAGGGCGTGATGAAGCGCGTTAAGGCGAAAGGAGCCGAGGTGATCATCTACGAGCCGACCTTGGAGGATGGGACTACCTTCTTCGGGAGTCGTGTGGTGAACGACCTTCAGCGATTTAAGGAGGTATCTCAAGCGATTATCGCCAACCGCTATGATACGTGTCTGGATGACGTGAAAGGGAAGGTTTATACGAGAGATATTTTCAGGAGGGATTGAGAAGCTACGAAATTACGAGTTACGAATGACAAATAACGAATGATAAATTCTAAATTTATTGGATTTATGTGGATGTTTTCCTAATTTTGCCATTGAAATACAAATATGCGACCAACTATGCGTGAATTGAAAGACCGATATATCCGTTTCGATTGGGCGATCAAGCGGCTGTTGCGCCAGAAAGCCAACTTTGGCGTGTTGGAAGGGTTTCTCACCGTGTTCTTGGGCGAGCCCATCACCATCGTGGAGCTCTTGGAGAGCGAGGGCAACCAACTCTCGGAGGACGACAAGTTCAACCGGGTGGATATCAAGGCTCGCAACAGCAAGGGAGAGATCATCATCATCGAGGTGCAGAACACGCGCGAGCTGTATTATCTGGAGCGTGTCCTCTACGGCGTGGCCAAGGCCATCACGGAGCACATCCAGCTTGGGAACTCCTATAGCGAGGTCAAGAAGGTCTATTCCATCAGTATCCTGTATTTTGATTTGGGCGTTGGAAGCGACTATCTGTATCATGGCCAGAACCAATTTATAGGCGTGCATACGGGCGATCATTTGCAAATCCGGGCAAAGGAGCAGAACGCTATTGTTACCCGTCTTCCCGCCGAGATCTTCCCAGAGTATATCCTGGTCCGTGTCAACGAGTTCGACAAGGTGGCGGTCACTCCGCTGGACGAGTGGATGCGCTATCTGAAGGACGGTGTCATCGCCGCGGACACGACCGCCCCCGGCTTGGGTGAGGCGCGCGAGAAACTGAGATACTATTCCATGACGGACAAGGAACGCCACGCTTACGACGAGCACTTGAACGCTGTTATGATCCAGAACGACGTGTTGAACACGGCGAAGATGGAGGGTCGCATGGAGGGTCGCATGGAGGGCCGTATGGAGGGCCGAGCGGAAGGCCTGGAGGAGGGTGAAAGAAAAGAACGTCTTAAAAATGCCCGGAGCATGAAGGAATTGGGTGTTTCCAGCGATATCATCAAACAAGTGACTGGCCTATCGGAGGAAGAGATTGCCGGGCTTTAGCCTTTTGAATTACGAGTTACGTTTTTCTTATATCATCTAAGACATTTCTTGTTCTTATACAAGTTTTTCTTGTATTGGAGGATTTTCCAATACATGGCGGTGAGATCAAAATTGCGTTATCGTGACTTCTGAGAATAATAAGCGGATAGCGAAGAATACGATTCTTCTTTATATCCGGATGTTCTTCTCCATAATCGTGGGGCTTTATACAAGCCGTGTTCTCCTGAGCACATTAGGGGTCGATGATTATGGCATCTACAACGTCGTAGGAGGAGTCGTGGCCATGTTGGGCTTCTTGAACTCCGCTATGACCGCGGCTTCCCAGCGTTTCATCTCGTTCGAGTTGGGAGCGGGTAATAAAGAGAGGCTCAAGGAGGTTTTCTCGACCTCTGTCTTGATTCATGTCATTATCGCCTTGATTATTGTGGTATTGGCGGAAACGGTAGGTTTGTGGTTCCTGAATCATAAGATTAATATATCGGCGGATCGAATGGTGGCCGCCAATTGGGTTTACCAATGCGCCCTTTTATCTTTTGCTCTTACGGTGGTAAGTGTTCCATATAACGCCTCGATCGTGGCTCATGAGCATATGAAGGCATTCGCATATATAAGCATTTTGGATGTATTCTCGAGGTTGTTAATTGTCTATGTGTTGATTGTGACACCGTTTGATAAGTTGATTTCTTATGCGATCTTGGTATTATTTATCGCTTTGGTGATCCGGTTGATCTATGGAAGATATTGTGCGCTTCATTTTAGGGAGTGTCGTTTTCACCTGGGTTGGAATAAGAAACTTTTCAAGGAGATGTTCGCCTTTGCCGGCTGGAGTATAATCGGGAATTTGGGCTTCGCCATAAAGGACCAAGGCTCTAACATCGTCTTGAATCTCTTTTATGGGGTGAGCCTCAATGCGGCGAGAGGCATTGCGCTTCAGGTGAACGGGGTCGTGAGCAATTTTTACCAGAGCTTTATCATGGCCATCAATCCGCAAATCACGAAACAATATGCGGCGGGGAATATCAAGGCGTCCGTCAACCTGGTCTATGCGGGTTGCCGGTTCTCGTTTTTTTTGATTAGTATTATTTCCATTCCGGTTATGATTAATATGGATTATCTGTTGAGCCTTTGGTTGGGGAATGTGCCGGATTATACTTCGCAATTTTTGTTTTATGCGCTTTGGGCAGCGATGATAAACTCAATATCTAGACCTTTGGTCACCGCCATGCAGGCTACCGGGAAAATCATGCTGTTTCAGATTGTGATCTGCTTGGTCATGATGTGTGAGATGCCATTGTCCTATCTCGTGCTGCGTCTGGGCTATGAACCCTATTATATCATGTTCGCCGCGATTCTGGTGGTGTTTGTTGGTCTGTTTGCGCGGATCCTATTACTGAAGCGGTTGGTCCCGGATTACAGTTTGGGTTATTTCATCTTGAATATTGTTGCTAAGAACCTGCTGGTCATTCTGGCCTGTTACGCCTTATCGGCCTTTGTGAAAGGTTATTTTGACGACAATTTCATGAATTTAGTTCTGACCTCTTTTGTCTCATTTGTGATGACGCTGCTGATAATTTATGGTTTGGGTATAGGAAAGCAGGAGAGAACCTTTATTAACGCTAAGATTTTGTCGCTTTATCATCGATTTTTTATTCGTCAATGAAGATACAAACAATGAGGAATTATACGATTGCGGTTGCTGGTACGGGCTATGTCGGCCTGTCGATCGCGACTTTGCTTGCTCAGCGTCATAAGGTGATCGCTGTTGATGTGATTCCTGAGAAAGTGGATAAGATCAATCGTCGGGTCAGTCCGATACAGGACGATTATATCGAGAAGTATCCGGAAACGTTTTAATTGCGACAACATTCTTTTCTCCCTGGAGTTTCTGCGGGCGAGCAAGGCGCTTTACGACAACCTTTACCCGAGCTGCGCCATCGTGGCCGGTCGGAAGGGGACGCCCGTTTGAGCGAGGCGGCAAGGACGTTCGCCTCCTTACTGCGGGAAGGGGCTATCAAGGAGAATATCGAGACGTTGTATATGGGCCTGGCCGAGGCGGAGGCGGTGAAGCTGTTCGCCAACACCTGCCTGGCGTTGCTGGTCTCTTATTTCAACGAGTTGGATACCTACGCGGAGGTAAAGGGCTTGGATACGCGAGCCATTATCCAGGGAATCTGTCTGGATCGTCGGATCGGTACCTATTATAATAACCCCTCCTTCGGATATGGCGGTTACTGCTTGCCCAAAGACACGAAACAGCTTTTGGTGAACTACAAGAATGTCCCGGAGAATCTGATCCATGCGATCGTGGAGTCGAACCGTACCCGAAAGGATTTTATCGCTGATCAGTTTTTGAAGAAAGCGGGTTATTATGATTACTATAACCGGGGTGATTTTAACCCGGCACAAGAGAAGAAATGCGTGATCGGCGTTTATCGTTTAACCATGAAATCCAACTCGGACAATTTCCGGCAATCGTCCATCCAAGGCGTGATGAAACGCGTTAAGGCGAAAGGGGCGGAGGTGATTATTTATGAGCCGACCTTGGAGGATGGCTCGACCTTCTTTGGCAGTAAGGTGGTAAACGATATTCAGCAATTTAAGACTCTTTCTCAGGCGATTATCGCGAATCGTTATGACAATTGCTTGGATGAAGTGAAAGAGAAAGTTTATACAAGAGATATTTTTGGAAGGGATTGATTATATGAAAGATATTAATTATACGATTATTATACCGCATAAAAATATACCGGATTTATTGCGTCGTTGTCTAGCCTCTATCCCAAGGCGGGAAGATATTCAAATTATTGTGGTAGATGATAACAGTGATCCTGAGAAAGTTGATTTCAATCATTTTCCAGGAGTTGGAGAACCTTGTGTTGAGATTTATTTTACTAAAGAGGGGAAGGGTGCTGGATATGCGAGGAATGTAGGATTAGATCATGCGCAAGGGAAATGGCTATTATTTGCGGATGCTGATGATTTCTTTGATGATGATTTTGTCTCTGCTTTGGATAAATATTTTTATGAGGATGTAGATATTGTATACTTCAATACTCGAAGTGTTGATAGTAAAACATTAAATATAGTTAAACCAAGATCTGATAGAAGTGAAACTATACGAAAGGGTAAAATCGACAGTTTGCGTTTTACTCATGTCCCATGGGGAAAAATGATAAGGAATGAGTTCGTAATAAGGAACAATTTGTATTTTGAAGAATTGATAGCTTCTAATGATTCATATTTTTCTGTAATATCAGGTATTTTAGCAACTAAAATATCAGCTTATGATGTGTGTATTTATGTCTCTACTATTAGACCAGATTCTCTTTTTTTTCATGATACAATAGAAAGATTGGATGCTCGGATGCTAGCGAACGAACACATAAATTGTAAGCTTAAGGAGCTTGGAATTTCTCATAGATGCAGTCCGTATCCTATTCTTCTTAAATATAAAAATATTTCTATGGAAATATATCGATGTAAGCGTAATACATATTTTAAGGAAACGCCTATTTTATATATAATAATTGATATGTTAAGATATTCGAAATTCAAGAACTACATTTTTAATAGATTTCGTTTTAGATGATTTTATAAATGACGATTGGCTGTGATAACTTTTGTAAAAAAACTTGGACTATTAAGTAGATTTAATGAAATGCAATAAATACGATATACTAGCCACATTACTCTTATTCTCCTTAGGATTTGGAGGAATAGGTGGAGCCTTACAGGTTACACGAATATTAGCGATAATATTACTTCCTGTTTTATTCTCTAAGTTCTCTTCAGGATGCTATATGCGCAATTATTTCAATTTCTTTTTGTTCTTTATAGGCTATTGCTCGTTTTCGCTATTATGGACACCGAACAAGGCGGAAGGAATTGTTGAGATTATTTATTTTGTTGTTCATTTCATTTTATTTTTTGAGATTATCGTATTCTCTTATCGGGCGAGCAACCCTTTAGATAGTATATCGAAAGGTTGGTTGATAGCGGTGTGTATGACACTGGTGGTCGCTTTGTGGGAAATTACTACTGACAATCATTTGCCTATATCTATCCAGGAATCAGGCGATACGATGAATGCGGGAGGAGTGATTATCTATCGGAAATTCGCCTCCGTCTCTTTTGGCAATTATAATGGATATGTTACTTTCTTATGTTTCTCACTTCCATTTTTATTTTATAGGGTTATGAAAAATAAATGCTTATTCTCTATCGTCGCTATAATTCTTTCGTGTGTGTGCATATTGTTCAACGCCTCTCGTGGGGGATTATTAAGCGTTAGCCTCATGTTTTTGATCTACATTTTCTTCTTAAGAA
The DNA here is from genome assembly GCA_019114945.1 of Candidatus Parabacteroides intestinigallinarum. Lineage (GTDB taxonomy): Bacteria > Bacteroidota > Bacteroidia > Bacteroidales > Tannerellaceae > Parabacteroides > Parabacteroides intestinigallinarum. Next base: position 59,219 of record DXEN01000007.1, read on the forward strand.
AGCAAGGTAGCAAAGTTTATATGTATTCATTACTTTTATTACTCCTGGTAGGATCTTTTGTCTTTATTCAATTTGGGGCGGGATTGTTTGAGGCGATCATTTATCGCGCTGAAAATGCTACATTATATTCGGATGCTTCTCGATTTGAGATCTGGGGTAGAGTATGGCAGGTTTTTTTATCGACTTGTGGATTAGGATCCGGGGTTGGGGGCTTGCAAGATATGATGAGGCAATTAAGTCCTTCAGGAATAAGCATTCCTCATAATTTATTTTTGGAGATTGTAGGAGAGTTTGGTATTGTTATATTCTTGGTTTTTATATTGTTCCTTATTAGAATATTCAAGCAAGCTTATCGTGTAAAGAATGAAGCGATAAGGACATTACTTTTTCTGTCATTGGTACCGTTGCCGATTTATAGCATCATAAATAGTGGCTATATATTTAATACTTATGTTTTCTCGGCTTTCGCCTCACTTGTGGTTTTCTCAAATTATGAACATCTTAAATCTCTTCGCTAAGTCTTACGGGCTTTTGCGTAATTACAAGGGGATTCCTTTGTGGGTATTCACGCCATTAAGACGTTTTATCCGCTATTGGGCGAATAAATTATTACCTCTTTACTTACGGCGGACCGCCGTTCGGGAGGGTGCCCCGAAGGAGGGGGTTATCATCTCGCTGACCTCTTTCCCCGCTCGGATACAAAATGTTTGGCAGGTGGTGGAATGTATGTTCCGGCAAACCTGCCGGCCTTATAAGATTATCCTATGGCTTTCCCGGGATCAATTCCCGACCCGAGAGAGCGTTCCGGAGTCCTTGCGTATCCGGGAGAACGGTGTATTCGAGATCCGTTTGGTGGATGGGGATATCCGTTCGCACAAGAAATATCACTATGCCGCCAAGGAATACCCGGATTCCTGGATTTTCCTGATCGATGACGATATCTATTATCCGACGGATATCATCGAGCGGTCGTGGCGGGCGCATATAGAGAATCCCCGGGCGGTGATCGCCAATTATGGTTATTCCATCGCTTACGATGAGGATGGATCGTGCCTGTCCTATTCCCGATGGAAGCCGTGCCACATTGGCGCCAAGGGCAAGGGATTATTCTTTGGGTCCGGCGGGGGAACGCTGCTGAAGCCTTCCCTACTTTATAAGGATTTAACGGATATTGAGTTGGCGCTTAAATTAACACCCTTGGCGGATGATATTTGGTTGAACGCCATGTGTCAACTCGCTCATTTGGACATCGTAATTTTACCTTATGGCTTGCCTTTGCCCGTAGAAAACCGCGGGAATATCACGTTAAGCTCCGTGAATAACGGGGAATCGAAAAATGACGAGCAGTTGGATCGCGTAAGGAGGTATTATTCGCACAAAATACCCTAAATATTTATGTTGCTCTTACTGTAAATATAAATCATCAAACTAAATATCAATCAGAAATGAAAGCATGTTTTATGGGGTTGGGCTATATCGGCCTGCCCACGGCGATTATCGCCGCCAAGCACGGCGTGCGAGTGACGGGCGTGGATATCAACCCGAAAGTGGTAGAGATGACCAATCAAGGCCGTTTGCATATCGTCGAGCCTGGGATGGAGGAGATGCTGCGGGAGGTGGTCGCTTCCGGAGCCTTGAAAGCCTCGACGACACCGGAGGTGAGCGACGCCTATTTCATGGTGGTACCGACTCCTTTTAAGGGGAACCACGAGCCCGATATCTCCTACGTGGAGGCGGCCACCCGGGCGGTGATCCCTTACCTGAAGGAGGGGGACCTTTATGTGATCGAGTCGACCTCCCCCGTTGGGACGACCGATAAGATGAGGGCTTTGATATTTAGCGAGCGTCCGGAATTGGCGGGCAAGATTTATATCGCCTATTGCCCGGAGCGGGTCTTGCCGGGGAACGTGATCCACGAGCTGGTGCATAACGACCGGGTGATCGGCGGCGCGGACGAGGCCTCGACAGACAAAGCCATCGAATTTTACCGTCATTTCGTACAAGGCACTTTGCACCGGACCGATTGCAGGACGGCGGAGATGTGCAAGCTGACGGAGAACTCTTCCCGCGACGTGCAGATCGCCTTCGCCAACGAGCTGTCGCTGATTTGCGACAAGGCGGGTATCAATGTCTGGGAGCTGATCGACTTGGCGAACAAGCACCCGAGGGTGAATATCCTGCGGCCGGGTTGCGGCGTGGGTGGCCATTGCATCGCCGTGGATCCCTATTTCATCACGGCGGATTTCCCGGTGGAGTCCCAACTCATCGCTAAGGCGCGTGAGATCAATAACTACAAGTCGTTCTGGTGCGCGGAGAAGGTGCAGAACGCGATGCTGAGGTTTGAGCTGGAGCATCACCGCAAACCTTGCGTGGCGATGATGGGCCTGGCGTTCAAGCCGAACATCGACGACCTGCGGGAGTCCCCGGCCAAGTACATCGTGACCAAGGTGATGCAAAGCTGTAACAACGCCAACATCCTGGTGGTGGAGCCGAACGTGGGAGAGCATAATGTCTTCAAGCTGACGGATTACCGGGAGGCCTACGAGCGGGCGGACATCGTGGTGATGCTCGTGGCGCACGATCCTTTCAAGACCCTGCCTTGGACGGACGGGAAGGTGATCCTGGATTTCTGCGGGATCTATAGGAAATAAGAGAATCATTGCCTATGAAACGAATTATGTTGGTCTTCGGGACACGTCCCGAGGCGATCAAGATGGCTCCGTTGGTGAAGGAGTTCCAGAAGAACCCGGAGTCGTTCCGGACCGTTGTCTGCGTCACGGGACAGCATCGCCAGATGTTGGACCAAGTATTGAGTCTGTTTGAGATCACGCCGGATTATGATCTGAACATCATGAAACAGGGGCAGGATCTTTATGACGTGACCGCCCGCGTGCTGTTGGGTATGCGGGATGTCTTGAGGGAGGCCCGGCCCGATGTCGTCCTGGTGCATGGCGACACGACCACCTCGACCGCGGCGGCGTTGGCGGCGTTCTACCAACAAATCCCGGTCGGCCACGTGGAGGCCGGGTTGCGGACGCATAACATCTATAGCCCCTGGCCGGAGGAGATGAACCGCCAGCTCACGAGCCGGATAGCCACCTATAACTTCGCTCCCACGATGTTGAGCAAACAAAATCTGATTAAGGAGAACGTGAATCCGGATACGATTCTGGTGACGGGTAACACGGTGATCGACGCTTTGCATCAAGTCGTGCGAAAAATTAAGACGGATACCGCTTTGGATGCCGAACTGGAAGGTGTTCTGAGGACAAGCGGTTATGACGTGAATCGTCTGGCTAATGGCAAGAAACTGGTCTTGATCACGGGTCATCGTCGGGAGAATTTCGGGGATGGTTTTATTAATATGTGTACGGCCATCAAGGATTTGAGTCGTAAATATCCGAAGGTGGATTTTGTTTATCCGATGCACCTGAACCCGAATGTGCGCAAACCGATTCATGAGGTATTTGGAGAAGATTTGAGTAATCTTGGAAATATGTTCTTTATTGAGCCATTGGAGTACTTGAGTTTCGTTTATCTGATGGAGAAATCAATGATTGTCTTGACAGATAGCGGCGGCATCCAGGAAGAAGCTCCGGGCTTGGGGAAGCCGGTATTGGTGATGCGCGACACGACGGAGCGCCCCGAGGCGTTGGAAGCCGGCACGGTCAAGTTGGTCGGCACGGACTACGACAAGATCGTGAATTGGGTTTCCGCTCTGATTGAAGATCAGGAGGTTTATGAGAAGATGAGCATGGCGGTTAATCCTTACGGTGATGGATGTGCATGCATAAGAATTGTGAATTATTTGCTAAATGTTATATGATAGAAAGTAGTATTAAAGCAAAAGTGTTGATTTTATATAATAAATTATTTCATTACAGGATACCTGTGTGGAATGTATTGGCTGAGAAATGTGATTTAACAGTGGGATATTCCATTGGAAATATCCCGTCAAATTTGGCTATAAATTTTAAAATAATATTTTTGCCGTCTTATACATTATTTAATAGATTTGTTATTCAAAAAAATAACATTAGAAAATTAGCCAAAAATTATGACGTTGTAATTGTATATGGTGATATTGCGTGGCTGAAATATAGTACTTTGCCATGGTTTAATCATACGAAGGTGGTTTTTCATACTTTAGGAGTATCTGCATCATATAAAAAAGGATATGATCAAAATACTCAATGGGATATTGTTCGTAAGTTCTTTTATAGTAAAGCAAATGCACTTGTTTTCTATACACAATATCCTATTATAAAGTATGAAAAGATGGGTATTGAAAGGGCTAAAATGTTTGAGGCACCTAATACTGTATACGTAAATCCGTTAAAGCAGTCTAAAAATAAAAATAGTATATTGATGATAGGAACATTGTATAAAGAAAAGGGTGTGCAAAAATTGTTAGATGCATATTTAAAATTAAAAGATCATTATAAATTGCCTGTATTAGAAATAATAGGTGATGGTCCAGATTATAATTTAATAAAAGAATGGATTCTAAAATATAACATGGCTGAATTAATTCATTTGAATGGGGCAATATATGATTTTAACATAAAAGCAAAATTCTTCGCATCTGCATTGGCTTGTATTTCTCCAACTCAAGCCGGATTATCTGTGTTGGAAAGTATGGGAAATGGAGTTCCTTTTGTTACAATTAAAGATGCTATTACGGGAGGTGAGATTTTTAATATACATAATGGAATTGATGGTATTTTGATGGAGTCAATATCTGATTTATATAATGTATTGATTGAAATCTCTAAGAATCCGCAGAAATATGTTTCTATGGGTGAAAAAGCTTTGGAATATTATAAAAATAATAGAACGATATATCATATGGCTGATGGATTATTTAATGCTGTACAATATGCAATGAAAAATTAAAAAATGGGTATTATAAATTATTTAGTTGGCAAAAGAAAATATATTTTTAAACGAAAAATATCTTTTTTGTCATTAATTGATGACAAATCTTATGTAGATATTAAAGCGGCTGTATATCGTTTTGTTATAGTAAGAGATTCTAATATAGGTGCTTATACCTATATTGGAAATAATTCGGATTTAAATAAGGTTATTGTTGGTCGATTCTGCTCTATTGCGGATTATTGCAGGATAGGTTTACCTACCCATACCATAGAACATATTTCAACTTCTCCAATTTTTACAAAATTACACAATGGGACTAAATCTTCTTTTGTTAGTTCTGATAGACAAGGTTCTGTTATAAAGACAACAGTTATTGGAAATGATGTTTGGATTGGTTCTCGGGTTTTGATAAAAGATGGGATTAAAATTGGTGATGGGGCTGTTATAGGAGCAGGTGCAGTAGTAGTTAAGGATGTTCCTGCTTATGCTATTGTAGGAGGAGTTCCAGCAAAGATAATTCGATATAGATTCTCAAATGAAATTATAAACAAGTTACAAGAAATTCAATGGTGGAATTTGCCTGAAAAGAAATTAAAAAATAATATTTATTTGTTTCAAACAGATAAAATTACAATTGATTTGTTGGAAAGGCTTAAATAAAGTGCTATGTCCATCTTTAAAGACAAAACCCTCCTGATAACGGGAGGTACCGGTTCATTCGGTAATGCCGTTTTGCGGCGTTTTTTGGATTCTGATATTAAAGAGATCCGTATTTTTTCGCGTGACGAGAAGAAGCAGGACGATATGCGTCATGCCTTGCAGAATCCTAAAGTGAAGTTTTATATAGGCAATGTCCGAAATAAGACCTCCGTGGATGTTGCGATGCGAGGCGTTGATTACGTGTTCTCAGCGGCGGCATTAAAGCAAGTCCCTTCCTGTGAGTTTTTCCCGATGGAGGCGACTCGCACAAATGTGTTGGGAACGGAAAACGTACTCTTGTCCGCTATCGAGCATGGGGTCAAGAATGTCGTGGTTCTTTCCACGGACAAGGCTGCCTATCCGATCAATGCGATGGGTATCAGTAAGGCGTTGATGGAGAAGGTTGCGATCGCCAAGGGACGCGAGTTGGGTGAGGGCGCGGCGACAACTATTTGTTGTACCCGTTATGGAAACGTGATGGCCAGCCGGGGTTCTGTGATCCCGCTTTGGGTCGAACAGATGATGGAGGGAAAGCCCATCACTATCACCGATCCGAACATGACCCGCTTCATGATGACGTTGGATGATGCCGTTGACTTAGTGGTTTATGCTTTTACCCATGGCCATAATGGGGATCTGTTCGTGCAAAAGGCACCCGCGGCCACATTGGCTACCTTGGCTGAGGCTCTGAGGCAGATTTATGCGAAAGTCAATCCTAAGTATGGAGAGACGGAGGTCAGGGTTATCGGAACTCGCCATGGCGAGAAGCTGTATGAGACCTTGGTGACCCGCGAGGAGATGGCCCGGGCGATTGACATGGGTAATTATTTCCGGATTCCTTGCGATTCGAGGGATTTGAATTATGATAAGTATTTTGTCGAGGGAAGCGAGAAGGTTTCCGTGATTGAGGATTATCATTCGCATAACACCCATCGATTGGATGTGGAAGGGATGAAGGAGCAATTGATGCGCCTGCGTTTCATCCGGGAGGATTTGGGACTATCACCTCATGCGAAAGCGAGGGAGATCCGTAGTGAATAGACGAAAAGAGAAACGGAGGGTGAAAAAAGGTAATGATTGTTGTAGTTGTCAGATGAAACCGTTAGCTTTGTATGGACTAAAAAAATAAGACATTATGGAGACGACGGTTTTTAATCCGGTACAGCAGCATCTTTTAACGATGTTTGCGTTCGATGGCTCGGAGGAGCGTTTAAAAGAAGTGAAAGAGGTATTGTTCAAGCATTTCTCTCAAAAGATGGATCAACGCCTGGATGAGTTATGGGATGCCGGCGTTTTGGACCAGAAGCGTTTGGATGAGCTAAGAGGTATGCATCTTCGTACAGATTTGAAGTAATGGGCCGTATCGTATTGGATACGAATAGTTTGATTCAAAGTATCCCGTCAAGGAGTCCTTATCGTCCGATATGGAACTCATTTATGGATGGGACGAATATCTTATGTGTCTCAGGGGAAATCTTGAATGAATACGAGGAAATATTGGAACGCTTGGCGGGTGTGGATACCGCGAAGATAATCATCGAGACCATACTGAATAATCCGCATACTTTACTTTTTACGCCTTATTATCATTTTGACTTGATTCAGTCGGATCCGGATGACAATAAATTCGTAGATTGCGCTGTGGTCGCTAACGCTCAATTTATTGTAACGGAAGATCGGCATTTTGACGCGGTCAAGCGATGTCCTTTCCCGCGAATTGAGGTTATCGAGTTGGATTCATTCTTGGAGATTGTGATGTCTCAGGGTTGAAGACGAGATAGTCTTTCGTCTCTTATGTATTATAAGGTTGTTTTTCGCCTATAAAAATTTCAAACAAGTATAGAATGAAAATCTTAGTGACCGGCGCCAAGGGGTTTGTCGGTAGGAATTTGGTGTCCCAGTTGCGTAATATCCAGATGGGCAAAGCGAGGAATTACGCGGTATCGGGGCAAGAGGTACGTGTGTTCGAGTATGACGTGGACTCGGATCCCGCGGAGCTGGAGGCGTATTGCCGGGAAGCGGACTTCGTGTTCAACCTGGCGGGCGTGAACCGTCCGAAAGACCCGTCGGAGTTCATGCGGGGCAACTTCGGTTTCGCCTCTACCTTACTCGACACGTTACGGAAGTATAAGAATACCTGCCCGGTAATGCTCTCTTCCTCTATCCAAGCGGAACTGGACAATCCCTATGGAGAGTCGAAGCGGGCCGGCGAGAACTTATTGTTCGATTACGCGAGGGAGACAGGGGCGAGGGTGTTGGTCTATCGCTTTCCGAACCTTTTCGGGAAATGGTGCCGCCCGAACTATAACAGCGTGGTGGCGACGTTTTGCCATAATATGGCTCATGATCTACCGATCCAGGTGAACGATCCCGATGCGGTGATGCGCCTGGCTTATATCGATGACGTGGTGGATGAGTTGATAGCCTCCTTGTCGGGGCTGGAGCACAAGGAAGGTGATTATTGCTATGTCCCGACCGTGCATACCGTTACGCTTGGGAGAATAGTGGAATTGATCGAATCCTTTAAAAGGATGCCTATTGATTTAACCGTGCCCCCATTGGATGATCCTTTCACGAAGAAACTTTATTCCACCTATCTCTCGTACCTACCTAAAGAGAAGTTTATCTATCCTTTAAGAATGAACGTGGATAACCGGGGTAGCTTTACGGAGATCATCCGCACGGCGGACCGGGGGCAGTTCTCGGTGAACGTATCGAGGCCTGGCATTACAAAAGGGCAGCATTGGCATCACACGAAGAACGAGAAATTCGTGGTGGTGAGCGGCCATGGCCTGATCCAGATGCGGAAAGTCGGCACGGAGGAGGTGATCGAGTTCAAGGTGAGCGGCGATAAGATGGAGGTGGTGGAGATGATACCGGGCTATACGCACAATATCATCAACCTGTCGGAGACGGAGGACTTGGTGACCTTCATGTGGTGCAACGAGTGCTTCGACCCGAATCGCCCGGATACCTATTTCGAGGAAGTGTAGGAATATATGTTTATAAGTCGAGGTGTTTGTGAGTTTATTATGAAATAATAGAAAGGGAGAGGTTTATCCGAAAGGTTTTCTTATTTTCGCGTATGAACACATAAAACGGGAATCGTATGAGTACGTTGGGTATAGATACATTACGGGTGAACATCTTCAAGGAGCTCGTGAATCTGGATCGGGATCAGCTTCAGCGGGTGTCTGATTTTATCGCAACGCTGGGTGTGAAAAAAGAACGGGAGTATGCCATGCCCACGGAGCTATTAGAATCCGTATTAGACTATACGATGCGAGTAGCGGAAGAAAACGGTGCTTTATACTCCACAGAGCAGGCTTTCGATCAAGTGGATAAGCGATTGGGATGGAAATAGTTTGGACCGCTTATTCGATAGAGAGCTTGTACGCCTTGTTGTCGTTCGTAGGGGCGAGATGGGGCGAGGATAAAGCGCGTGAGGTACGGGCACAAATAAAAAAAGATGTATCATTGTTGAGGATTTACCCCAAGATGGGTGCTTGTCAGCCGGAAGGTCCGGTGGATGTACGTGTTTTAGTGATCAAAAAGAAAAACAAGGTCTATTATACGATTAAGGAAAACAAGGTGTATATCCTTGTTGTCTGGGACGTCCGGCAAGATCCGGAGAACCTGGCGGTTTTATTAAACCAAATCCTTGAAAGATAAACTCTTCTTTTCCTCATTTTAGGGATTTATCAATACAAAAAATAATATGCGATTAAATTGGGATGCTCAGTTCCAGGATAACGGGAAGCTGAAGCTATTGATTATTGTCGGTACCCGTCCGGAGATCATCCGCCTGGCGGCGGTGATAACCAAGTGCAGGCAATATTTTGACTGTATATTGGCGCATACGGGACAGAATTACGATTACAACCTGAATGGCGTGTTCTTTCATGACCTGAGACTGAAAGAGCCGGAAGTGTATATGGATGCCGTGGGGGATGATCTTGGCGCCACCATGGGGAATATCATTAACGTTTCTTACAAATTGATGGCCCGGATTCGTCCGGATGCCGTATTGGTGTTAGGTGATACCAATTCCTGCCTGTCGGTGATTGGCGCCAAGCGCTTGCACATCCCCATCTTCCACATGGAGGCGGGGAACCGTTGCAAGGATGAGTGCCTGCCTGAGGAGACGAACCGGCGCATCGTGGATATCATCTCGGATGTCAATATGTGCTATAGCGAGCATGCCCGTCGTTATCTGGCGGAGAATGGTCTGCCGAGAGAGCGGACTTACGTGACCGGTTCGCCCATGGCGGAGGTGTTGCGTGCCAACCTCGCGGATATCGATGCGTCGGATATATTGAGCCGGTTGGGTTTGGAGAAGGGGAGATATATGTTGCTTTCCGCCCATCGGGAGGAGAATATCGACACGGAGAAGAATTTCATCTCGCTGTTTACTGCGATCAACGCGATGGCGGAGAAATATGATATGCCCATCCTTTACAGTTGCCATCCCCGTAGCCGTAAGCGATTGGAGCAAAGCGGATTTGAGTTGGATCACCGGGTAATCCGTCACGAGCCGTTAGGTTTTCACGATTACAATTGCTTGCAGATGAACGCCGCCGCGGTGGTATCGGATAGCGGGACGTTGCCGGAGGAAAGCTCGTTCTTCACCTCGATCGGCCGGCCGTTCCCGGCGGTCTGCATCCGTACCTCTACTGAGCGTCCCGAGGCGTTGGATAAGGCTTGCTTTATCTTGGCGGGTATTGATACGAAGTCATTGCTACAAGCGGTAGATACGGCGATCGCGATGAACCGGAACGGTGATTACGGCATCCCGGTACCGGACTACGTGGAGGAGAACGTCTCCACGAAAGTGGTGAAGATTATCCAGTCGTACACCGGCGTGGTGAACAAGATGGTTTGGCGGAAGGATTCCTTATGAATATGATATTCTTGACTCTTTCCCGTATGACGGATATACGGGAAAGAGGTATTTATACCGATTTGATGCGGAAATTCCGGGAGGAAGGGCATCGGGTGTATATCGTTTTCCCGGAAGAGCGGAGATTTCTCCAATCCACTTTCTTTGTCGAGCAAGAAGGCATTCATCTGTTGGGTGTACGGACGCTGAATATCCAGAAAACCCATATCGTAGAGAAAGGAATCGGGACGATTTTGTTGGAGAGCCAGTTTAAGCGGGCGATCCGGAAATATCTGCCGGATGTCCGTTTTGACTTGATCTTATACTCGACTCCTCCTATTACGTTCACGAATGTCGTGCGATTCCTGAAAAAGAGGAATCCGGGAGCGATCTCTTATTTATTACTGAAGGATATTTTCCCACAAAATGCTGTCGATTTACGGATGTTTTCTAAGCGGAGCCTTTTTTACGCCTATTTCCGGAGGAAAGAGATAGGGTTGTATAAAAGTTCCGATTATATCGGCTGCATGTCTCCGGCGAATGTGGATTTTGTCTTGCGGAATAATCCGTTTATCGCGGCGGATCGGGTGGAGGTGGCGCCCAACAGCATCGAGATTTCCTCTCGGAAACCAGTGGATCGGGAATCGGTCCGCCGGATGTTTCATTTGCCACTCGGCAAGTCCATTTTTATTTATGGGGGAAATTTGGGCAAACCCCAAGGCATTGATTTCCTGATTCAATGCATGGACCGGAATCGGGAGCGGGAGGATTGCTGCTTTCTGATCGTGGGGAATGGAACGGAATACGGAAAGTTGCGGGACTGGTATGATCGTGTCCATCCCAAGTCTGTATTCTTGTTCGAGCGGTTACCCAAGGAGGATTACGATCGTTTGGTCCAGTCGTGCGACGTGGGCTTGATTTTCCTGGATCATCGTTTTACTATCCCGAACTATCCGTCGCGGTTGCTTTCCTATTTGGAGTATAAGATGCCGATTATCGCGGCTACGGATAAGCATACGGATATCGGCAGGATCGCCGAGGCGAATGGTTATGGTTATGGGTGCGAGAGCGTCCACCCGGAGGATTTTTCCAGCCTCGTGAATCGGATGATCGCTCAAAAAGATCGTATACGGGAGATGGGCGAGAAGGGATACCGATATTTGCTGGATCATTACTTGGTAGAGCATACCTATCGGAAGATTATCGGGCGGATTTGATTTTGTTTTCACAATTCCCGGCATAGTCTCGTATATATGTGATAAAACATTCTTATCTTTGCTTATCCTATAAACTCATTAAGCGATGAACAAAAGTATTCAAGAATATCTACCATCTATCAAACGATATCTCTCGACGCAACCGATTGCTCGTGCGTGGTTGTTTGGTTCTTATTCCCGAGGAGAGGAGACGCCGGATAGCGATGTGGATATTTTGGTGCAGTATACGGATAGTGACCGTATCTCATTGTTTACGATTTCCCGTATCATTTGCACCTTGCAGAAGATTTTGGGTAAACGGGTGGATTTGGTGGAGGACGGATGTTTGTTGCCATTCGCTACGGCGAGCGCTAACCATGATCGTATTTTGATTTATGAGAGAGAAGGTTAAAGATAAAGAACGTTTGACGCACATTCTCAATGCTATCGACACGTTGATAGAGAACAGGGATAAATATCGTTTCGAGGAAGTGGTCAATAATCCGATTATATTCTATGGCTTTGTGAAGCCCTTTGAATTTTTACGGCTTTTTGTCGTTCTGGACGCCATACGATTCCCCCTTGACAATTAAACAT
>DXEN01000073.1 GCA_019114945.1 Candidatus Parabacteroides intestinigallinarum
GGAACATCGCCGACGAGGGACACCCCTCCTCCCCGATGTTCAACCCGGACGGGTCGTTAACATATAGCGCCGTCTATTCCGTAGGAGACCTGCTATACGGAAAGAGCGGTATCACGACCAAGAACTCCGAGCTGAAGAACACGACCGGCTTCAACGCGAAGTTCCTGAACGACCGCTTGCGCGTGAACGGTGATTTCACCTACAAACGGACCACGATGGAACGTACCAAGAAGCAAGTACGCTCGCCCTACTCCCGTTCGGTAGACGAGAACGGGCAAAGCATCACCGAATACATCACCGGAACCTACTCCGACTTCGCGGAGACCATCGACCAGACCAATTACCTGGCGACCAACCTCTACGCGGAGTTCGAGGATACTTTCAACGAGAAACATTACTTCAAGGCGATGGCCGGATGGAACTACGAGAAGTCGAGCATGAAGCAAATATATGGTTACAACGACGAATTGCTGACGGATGACGTGGAGAACATCAACCTGACGATGGGAACGGACAACCGACAGATTACCTCGGAGTGGGAGGCCTATCGATTTGGTGGCGCGTTCTTCCGCTTGAACTACGCGTTCGACGAACGCTATCTGTTGGAGGTGAACGGACGTTACGACGGCTCGTCGCGCTTCCCGAGCAACGAGCGCTGGGCATTCTTCCCGTCGGTCTCCGTCGGATGGCGTCTCTCGCAAGAGCCGTGGTGGGAAGTGAAGCCCGAGCAAATCTCCAACGCGAAGGTACGCTTCTCGTGGGGTTCGTTGGGCAACGCGGTAGGTTTGGATAATTACCAGTACATCCAGACGCTGGATATCGCTCGTTCTGGTTATATCTTGAACGGCTTGCGGCAGAACTACATGTCCTCTCCGGACGCCTTGCCCGGAAGTTTGACGTGGGAGACCTCCACGACGTGGGACGTAGGTGTCGACTTAGGATTCTTCGACAATCGCCTGACCTTTACGGGCGATTACTACGTGCGTAAGACCACGGATATGATCGTGGCCGGCCCGACGGTGCCGGACGTATTCGGCGCTGATTCCCCGGTAGGAAACTACGCGGATATGTCTACCTATGGTTACGAGCTCTCCATCGAATGGCGCGACGGATTCGAGCTGGCCGGCAAACGCTTCAACTATAGCATCAAGGGAACGTTGGCAGACTACTATTCCGTAATCGACAAGTATAACAACGCCAACAAGTCGCTGAGCGAGTATTCGAACCAATCGTTGAACGATACCTACTACGAAGGTATGCGTATCGGCGAGTTGTGGGGATTCGTCTCCAACGGACTATGGCAAGACCAGGCCAGCATCGACGCCGCCGAGGCGGGAGCTATCGCCGCGGGGCAATCTTATTACAACCCGTTGATGCAAACCTCTTCCAACTACAAGTTGTATCCCGGCGATATCAAGTTTGAGGATTTAAACGGCAATGGTTACATCGATCGCGGTCAGAATACGGTGGATGATCCGGGCGACCGTAAGATAATCGGTAACGAGGAGCCGCGTTATATCTATAGCTTCACGCTTTCCGCCGATTGGAACAACTTCTGGGTAAGCGCGTTCTTCCAGGGCGTAGGAAAGCAGGATTGGTACCCGTCGAACGAGGCTTCCAGCTTCTGGGGACAGTACAACCGCCCGTACAACCAGATGCCGACCTGGCATGTGGATAATTACTGGACGGAGGACAACCCCGGCGCTTATCTGCCTCGTTACACCGGCTATTACGCGCCGTTCTATAGCGGACATCGCAACGCGAATACCCGTTATTTGATGAACGTGGCTTACTTGCGCTTGAAAAACCTGCAAATCGGTTACAACCTGCCGAAGGCGTGGGTGAATAAGCTCCATTTAAGCAACGTGGGCGTTTATCTCTCGGGCGAGAACTTGGTGACTTGGTCTCCGCTGTATAAATACACGAAAGATATCAACGTATCGAACATCGGAGAATCGGATAAGGATTTGACCACGAGCAACACGGGAGATGGCTACAACTATCCGATGATGCGTTCGTTCAGTATAGGTCTAAATGTTACGTTTTAATTAATAAGAATTTACGCGATATGAAAAAATACATCTATTTAAGTGCGTTATTGGCCGCGTCGGCCTTCTTTACAGGCTGCGACCTGGACGAGGAACCGATGGCGGAGGCTTCCGTGGATATGGTGTTCAGCTCGGAGAACGGTTTGCTGACTTATTCCTATTCTTTCTATAACGTGTTGCCGGAACGAGGCAGCGCTTCCCACCGGAACGAGACGCTGGACTATGGTCCGAAGAATAACCTGTCCGGAATGGAAGTCGGCGCCTATACCGTCAACTCGTCAACCAGTTGGGATTGGGAACCGTTGCGGAATATCAACTTTTTCCTGGAGAACAACGTGAACGAGTCGTTGAGCGAGACCATCCGGAATAATTACAACGGCATCGCGCGCCTTTTCCGGGCCCGCTTCTATTTCGACAAGTTGGTGCAATACGGCGAGGTACCTTGGATTGACAAGGTATTCAACGACGTGGACGACCCCGACCTCTACAACTCGCAGGACACGCGCGACGTGATTATCGGCCACATCCTGGAGGATTTGGATTACGCTTACGCGAACATCACGGAGGATGGCGCCACCCAGAACTCCACGATCGTGAATCGCTGGACAGCGGCGGCCTTCAAGTCGCGCGTCTGCCTGTTCGAGGCGGCTTGGCGCAAGTATCATGCCAACGACGAGCTGGATATAGCCCGCACGGGTTGTACGGAATACTCCGCCAACCAATTATACCAACTCGCGGCCGACGCGGCTCGTGAGGTGATGGACAACAGCCCGTATCAACTATACACAAGTGGCTCGTACGCCAATGGTCGCGGCGCATACCGCGAGTTATTTATCGCCGACAACGCAGTGACCACCGAAGTCATGATGGCGGTCGCGACGGACAAGGTATTAGGTATGGGAACACAGAACTGGTGGTACAATTCATCCACATACGGTCCTCACCTGTGCATGAGCCGTAAGTTCGCGAAGACTTACCTGAATATCGACGGTACGCCGTATAACGAGCGGAACGCGGATGGCAGCTACAAGACTTTCCTGGAGGAAACGACCGGTCGCGATACCCGCTTGAACCAGACAATCCGCGGAGCGGACTATACACGTCTGGACGCATCCGGCAATTACGTGGCGACGGCGGCGAACTTCACGGGACATACGCTGACCGGCTACCAATTCACGAAGTTCGTGATGGACGACGTATCTTACGATGACGCGGAGACGAACGACAACGATATCCCCATCATGCGTTACGCGGAGGTATTGTTGAACTACGCCGAGGCGAAAGCGGAGCTAGGTACGTTGACCGACGCCGACTGGGCGGAGACAATCGGCGCCCTGCGCGCCCGCGCCGGTATTACCGGAGGAACGGCGCAGACAGGTACGCTGACAACAAAGCCAACCACAGCGGAACCATACATCGCCTCTTACTATCCGACTATCTCCGACCCCGTCTTGTTGGAGATTCGTCGCGAGCGCGAGATAGAGCTGTGCTTAGAGGGCTTCCGTCTGAATGATTTGAAGCGTTGGAACTGCTGCGATCTCTGGGTGAACGATCCTTGGGAGGGTGTCTTCATCCCGGCTCTGAATACGCCGCTGGATATGAACGGCGACGGCACCTACGACGTGTATTTCTACGATACGGATGCGATCGGCGATGCGAACTACGCCTCGATCGGTGTTTACGTAGGAACGAACAGCAACAATATCATCAACGTGGAACCCGTAGATGGCGGCTACGTGATGAAATACAACTACGTAGGTCGTAGCTGGCCGGCACGTCAGTACCTATATCCGATTCCGGAAGTAGTGATTCAGTTCAACCCGAACTTGAAACAAAATCCGGGATGGAGCTAAAATTGTAGAATTCAAAGTTCGAAGTTCAAAATTCAAAGTTATGATTTATCTTTGTAGCTGGTTTGCGGGAGGGTCGTAAGACCTGAACGCCGGATTTTGGACTTTGAGCTTTGATTCTTAATTTTTAAATTTGAAAATCTATGAAGTGGATTTATTCATTTGTATTTGTTTTGTGCTCCCTGTTCATGGCGCAGGCGGAGACAATGGTAATCGGAACGTATAACATCCGCAACGCGAATGCGGGTGATTCTACGAACGGGAATGGCTGGGGACAGCGTTATCCCTATATCGCCCAGCAGGTACAGTTCCATGGGTTCGATATCTTTGGTACGCAAGAGGGGAAGTATCATCAGTTGCAGGATTTAAAGAACGCGATGCCGGGCTACGATTATATCGGCGTGGGTCGCGACGATGGCAAGCAGGGAGGTGAGTACTCCGCTATCTTCTACCGTACGGCAAAGTTCGAGGTGCTGGATCATGGCGATTTCTGGCTCTCCACGGTGACCGACCGTCCGAATAAGGGCTGGGACGCCGTTCTGCCCCGTATCTGTACGTGGGGAAAGTTCCGCGACAAGGAGACCGGCTTCACTTTCTTATTCTTCAACCTGCATATGGACCATATCGGCGTGCAAGCCCGTGCGGAGAGCGCGAAGTTGATCCTGAAGAAGGTAAAAGAGTTTCCGGAGAAGCTGCCCGCCGTGTTGACCGGCGATTTCAACGTAGATCAGACCAACGAGTCATACTTATTGCTGGACAACTCCGGCATTATGCGGGATTCTTATCAGATAGCGGATTTCAAGTACGCGCCTAACGGCACGTTCAATAACTTCCATACCGATATGAAGACGGACAGCCGAATTGATCATATCTTCCTGACGAAGGAGTTCAAGGTGAAGCGCTACGGAATCCTGACGGACACGTATCGTATGGAGGTGAAGGATAGCGACAAGAAGGAGCAAAGCGCGAACTTCCCGAAAGAGGTATCTTTGCGGAAATACATCGCCCGCACTCCTTCCGACCATTTCCCCGTCATGATCGAGGTGGAGATTGATGATTGATACCATCTTCGCGATGGCTTTTTGGCAATGGACAATTATTTGATTCTTTCATTTAGTTGTCCATTGCTTTTTTTGTAGCCTCTGATTAAGATTTTTCACGATTTTCCCTCAGATTTTTTCCTCGATATGCAACGTTTGGGAAATCGCTCTCGTTTATATAAGCAAATGGATAAAGTAATAGAACATCTGATAGCGGGTTGCCGCCGGCGCGACCGGAACGCGCAACTGGGGTTGTACGAACGATACGTGCGAGCGTTGTACGCTACTTGTCTGCGTATCGTAGTCGACCCGCGGGAAGCGGAGGAGGCTATGCAGGACGCTTTCTTGAAAATTTTCACGCATATCGAGGAATATTCGGGAGAAGCCTCGGATGCTTTCGAGGCTTGGATGCGACAGATAGCCGTGCGTACGGCGATCGACCATGTGCGTCGCGAGGAGCCGGAGTGGGAAGAACTTCCCGCTAATTGGGCAATCGCGGACGAGGAGGAGCCTGACGAGGATGCGGTTCATTATTCCGTGGAGCGCGTCAAGCGGGCGATGGGAATGTTACCAGCAGGTTACAGGGTGGTTCTCTCGCTATACCTTTTTGAGGGATACGACTTGGAGGAAATCGCTGTCATCTTGCGACTTCGACCGGCGAGCGTGCGTAGCCAATACCTGCGGGCAAAGCGAAAGTTGATTGACATCGTAAATAAGGAGGGATAAAGATATGGATCGGTTAAAAGATTTTATAACGGCAAACCGGGAGGAGTTCGACGAGGTGAGGCTTCCGGAGGGGCATCGGGCACGGTTCGAGCGAAAATTACCCAAGCGACGTAAAAGCATTCGGTTGATAGTAGCCTGGAGCGTGGGCGCAGTAGCGGCCGCCGTGGCTTTGTTGTTGTTCCTCCGGCTTCCGGGCAGGATAGGGCAGGAGTCGACTCCTGATACATCCGCCGAGGTATATGCGACGGAGATGCGGATAGAGTTTGACGAATTATGTATGTATTACCGGATGCGGATGGGCGATCTGCTGGAGCGCTTGAACGAGTCGTGCCAACAGGGACGTACGCCCGAGGCATGCGGTTTAAGGGAAGCGGGGCAACGAATCGTGGCGGATTGCCAAACGTTCGAGCGCACGGTGGTGCCCACCTTGCCTTGCACGAACGAGGGCATTTTTGTCCTTACCCGGCATTACGGAAGCAGCTTGGAGAGCCTCTCGTTCTTGGTGAAACGAGTGGAGAATGAGGGAAATAAAGAATGAAGAATTCAGAAAGAACATTTATATAAACAAAGTTATTATGAGACGAATGAGGCAGAATTATGTTTTCGGGTTGGCGCTTCTTTTATGGCTGACCTGTAGTTTCTCCTTGGTAGCGAATCCCTTGGAGGTAGTGAAGAAAAAGACGATCGAGCGGTCGTTCAACGTGGGGTCGAACGACCGGCTTCATGTGGAGAACCGGTATGGTAACATCACGGTGACCTATTGGAACAAGCAGGAAGTGGCGTTGCGCGTGGAGATAGAGAGCAAGGCCCGTAACGAGCGACGTGCGGAAGAGAATCTGGGACGAGTGCGGGTGGAATGTGGAAAAACGGGAGGCGTGGTATCCGCTATTACCTCGATAGAGCCCAGAAAGAGTGGAAACGGTAGTCATGAGTCGTTCAACATCCATTATTATATACAGATGCCCGGACGGCTCGCCGCGGAATTAAGCCAGAAGTACGGTAATATCTATCTGCCTGACAAGAACGAGGGAAAGATGGATATTTGGCTGAAGTATGGAAATTTGAAGGCGGGCGACTTCTCGCGAGCGGTGTCGATCGAGGCGAAATATGGGAATATAGAGGTTGGCGACCTTCGGGACGCGCGATTGGATTTGGGTTACGTAGGCGATGCCCGCTTGGGCAACGTGGAGTCGTTGCATGTCGATAGCAAATATTCGGATATGAAATTGAAGCGGGCTCGTTCGCTGGAGATGGAGATGAAGTACGGGAATCTGTCGGTAGAGAGCGCAGACGAGTTGGATTTGGAGATTAAATATAGCAAAGCGACTATCGGAGAGCTAAAGCGGTCGCTTTCCGTGGGAAGTTTAAGCTATAGTGACTTGAGGATTCGTCATCTCTCGCCATCCTTTAAGGAGATTGATGTGGAGTCGCATTACGGGAATATGGAAGTGGGTGTTCCTGCTACGGCCTCGTTCCGGATTGTGGCGAACGAGATGACGTATGGAAGATGCGACGTGAAAGGTTTCAAGAAGATGAATAGCAAAGGCAATGAGAGAGAACGTGATTTTATCTACGAGATTAACGGCGGAGGTTCATCGACTATCCATTTCGATGGAGGCAACTATGGCAACCTGAAAGTGTATGAGTTGTAATGTGAATTACGAATTACGAGTTACGAATTTATAGATCTAAGTCATAAATCATAAATCATAAATTGTAATTCGCAACTCGTAATTCGTAACTCATAACTCATAACCTCCCGGTTTATCCTCTTACGATCTCTTCCTTATCCTTGTCCCAATACATCGTACGGCCTTCCAGATAAGCGCGTGTACCCATGTGGGCGGTCATCGCCTCTTGAAAAGCGGCGTCGATATCGCAACTCGGCTTTTTCCCTTGTCGGATGCACTCCAGCCACTCGCGGATGTGCAGGTGCGTCGTGTCGTAACGCTTGCCATTCACGTACGTGTAAAGGAGGCCGCGTCTAGCGAAATAGAGCTCTGTTGGCGAGGTCACGGAGTCGGAACTATCCTGTCCCGGTACGTAGGTGTAGAACGGTGTATCGGTAGGGATGATACCCTCCTTGATTTTCCCCGCATAGCGGGTAGAGTCCGCGTCGACGGTAATCGCCAGGATGTTAGATACCTCCATCGAGGCGTCGTGCCCCATGAAAACCTTGCCGCGGTTTCGGCTGCTCGCTAAGGTAGCGCTATAAAGCATCGTGAGGTCGCGATCGGGCCATTCGAACGTAGTTTGTAATACGTCGGGTACGGTGCGTCCGTCCTTAAAGAAATAGACACCACCGGAGGACGTGGCCGAATGAGGAATGCCCACGTGCATGATTTGGTTCACCGCGTCGTACTCGTGCGTGAGCAGGTCGCCCGACAAGCCGGTGCTATAATCCCACCAGCAACGCCAGCGGAAAAAGCGTTCCAAGCTGAACTTACCGCGGTCGTCCGGACCGATATAACGCTCCAGGTGATTGGAGGTCATGTAATCCATGTATTCCTTGATTCGTTCCGGATCGCCCTCGAATTGTTTCCAATCGATCGTGTTTGGGTTCGCTCCTTCGATGATGTCGTACACCCACGCTCCGTTGGGCGAGTTGCGGTTGGTTGTTACCTCAATCAAGTTGACCGGTCCCAAGAGGCCGTTCCCGATAATCTCCTCCGCCTTTTGGTAGCAATCCGTTTGCCGTCCTTGGTGTCCTAATTGGAAGACGACCCCCGTTTCCTTGATAGTCTGGCGAACCATGTAAGTCTCCGGTACCGTCCATGAAAGCGGTTTCTCGCAATAGACGTGTTTTCCGGCGCGCGCCGCGGCCATTGCCATCGTGCTATGCCAATGATCGGGTCCGGCGATAATCACGGCATCCACGTTTGGATCCGCTACCAGTTCTTGATACGTGCGATAACGCTTCGGGGCGGGACCGAATTTCCCGTCGCTCCCCTCGCGATGGATGTTGGATCCGGCCAGCACGGCGGCCTCTCCATACACGTCGAAAATATCGCACACCGCGGTGATCTCGATGTTCAGGTCGTCCTGCTCCATATATTGTTGATAGCGTGTATCCCGTTTGTTCTGCTTGTTCGCCGCTTTCATCTCGTCGATCCACGAGGGTTCGGCGAAGCCCGCCGCGCGCATCAATTGTTTGCCTCGGATGCCAAATCCGATCAAGCCGATCCGGATTTTTTGCCCGTCTCCTCGCGGTTCCAGGTAGGAGGCTTGCCGGTTGCTTACTTGGAATACGTCCGAGATGTCTCGTCCTCTCAATGCGTCTTTCCTTTTCTGATAAACGCCATACGCCAACGCGCCCAAAACCGGTACGGTGGCCAATGTCTTTAATGCGTCTCGCCGTCCTTTATCGGGCATTTGCTCTTTGGAAGGGGTATTTTTTGTATCTTCTGTCGCCATGGTTTAAATGAATTTAAGTTTGAGTAAAATCGGACATGCACGTCCTAACGCACGATCGAATCCGATAATTTGCGAGGTTGGGAACACGCACATCAGTCCCAACGCCGCGAATTCCACCATATTCTTATCAATCCAAAGATAAGAGCCCTCGAAAGGCATCATGTAGCTTGCTCCCACGAAAGAAGGATGGGAGAGCGTGTACATAGCGAGAAGAATCATGCCACCCACAGACGATAAGCGGTACAGGCAACCCAAGGTCAAGCCTAAGCCAACCAATAAAAGCGCCCATTCGTTCACGAAGTTGATCATGACCATTAAGCTGTCGTCTTGTGTTAACTTGATAAAGAAAGAAGAGGCCGGTCCTTTTGAATCGAGAAGA
Source organism: Candidatus Parabacteroides intestinigallinarum (assembly GCA_019114945.1). Lineage (GTDB taxonomy): Bacteria > Bacteroidota > Bacteroidia > Bacteroidales > Tannerellaceae > Parabacteroides > Parabacteroides intestinigallinarum. Next base: position 9,458 of record DXEN01000073.1, read on the forward strand.
TAAGGCAAAGAGGTCCATTTGGGATTCATGATTTTTACCATGCCTTCATACATGAAATGCCAGCCGATGAAGAGGCGCAATACCATCAGCCAGGTTAACTGCGCTTTCGTGTAATTCTGTTCTAGTTTCATTTTCTGGTATTAAAATTGGTTTAAAGAAAGTAGATTAAAAACATGCCCGAAGCTAAAATGGAATTTTGGCTTCGGGCAATGAGTTTTTTATACGAATAAATCGTATGTTCCGATTAGTCTAAGAGCTTAACCGTGATGTTGCGATACCATACATCGTCGCCGTGATCTTGCAGACCGATGTAACCTTCCTTGTCAGGTCCACCGCAATTCAGTAACAACTCGTAAGCCAACGGCCATTTGTCTTTGCTGAACTTGCTGTTGTCCAACAACTCTTTCCACTGCGGAGTCCACAAGTGGTACTCTACGCAAGGATCCTCGCTGTTCAGGTAGTGAACCACCGTGCCTTTGTAGCACATGATCTTGCTCTTGTTCCACTCGCCAAACGGCTTTGCGTTCTGCGGTTTCGCCGGGATCATATCGTACAACGAACCGGATTTGCGGTTGCCATCCTTGCCCAACTTTGCGTCCGGATGGTTCTCGTTGTCCAATACTTGATACTCCGGAGCGGAGATGTAAGACGGCTGAAGTTTGCCTTCCGACTCAACCTCTTGGATCATGATGAATACACCCGAGTTTGAGCCTTTCGCTACCTTCCACTCGAATTCGAGCTCGAAGTTGCCCACCTTGTCGGCAAAGATCAAATCGCCACCATTGGAAGCGCCAGCCTCGCCCGCGCCCGAGCCATTGATCTTGATCGCGCCATCCTCGATTGTCCACGCACCCGGCACCTCTGCCTTGCCATAACCACGCCATCCGTTGAATGTCTTTCCATCGAAGATGATATATCTTCCTTGGTCATCCTTCGGGAACGTCGTGATGTCTACGTTCGGCAGATCATTGATAACCTTGTACTCCGGAGTGGCGGCCTCTGTTGTCGTAGTCTCGGCAGCCTCAGCGGGAGCTTCTGTTTTTTTACCGCCACCACAAGAAGTGAAATAGCACATCATTACGGCGGCACTCGCTAATAATACTGACTTTTTCATTTTATCTATAAAGTTAAAATCTAATTATTTCGGCATGTCAACCAACTTCCAGCCTTCGCGATAGTTGTGCTTGATCAAACCAGCGGCGAACTCTTGCGCATTGATCGGATCTGTCCAGATCTTGTTGAATTTCGGGTCGCCATCTACGATCTTGAAGTCGTCCTTGATCAAGATGCGGATCTCCTCGTTCGGGCCGATGTTCGTGAACTTCATGTTCTGTCCATCCCACTCCAGCTCTTTGTGCAAGGTCTGCAAGCGAACGGCTAATACACCCATTACGACCATCTCGTTGAAACGACCTGCCTCGGCGAAGTCTGACTTACACGGAACACGGTTGGAACCAGCCTTACACTGAGCGATCCAGTCTTGCTCGTGGCCGCCACCCATCGCGTTCGGCACGCGGCGGCAAACCTTCGGAGCGTTCGGCACACGGCCGGACAACAAGAACGGTTTTTGTCCGTAGCAACCACATACCAAGGTGTCTTTCGTTCCGTGGAAGATCGTGATACCACCACCCCATTGCATCATGTCGAAGCCTTCGGGGAATCCTTCCGGACGGTCGGGCAACAAGCCGCCATCGTACCAGTGAATCTCAACTTCCGGCATAGCTACCTTCGGCATATTGTCGCGGGCCGGGTAGATCAAGCGTACGTGTTGAGCCGTCGGAGCGCAGTCTTGCAATAACAAAGTAGAAGAACCTTGTACTTTCGTCGGATAGCCTAAGTTCAACGCCTTGAACGGTTGATGCAGGATGTGGCAAGCCATATCGCCTAACGCACCTGTACCATAATCCCACCATCCGCGCCAGTTCCAAGGATGATAGAGCTTATTGAACGGTCTCAATTTAGCGGGACCTGTGAACAAATCCCAGTTCAATGTAGAGGGAACCTTGTCGGCTTTCTCCGGAGCGTTCAAACCTTGCGGCCAGATAGGACGGTTGGTCGCGCAATCCACGCGGCGAACCTCGCCGATCTCACCGTTCCAGATCCACTCGCAAACCAAATCAGTATCCTCGGCGGACGAACCTTGGTTACCCATCTGGGTTACAACGCCCGTAGAAGCGGCCAGTTTCGTCAACAAACGAGACTCGTAAACGGAGTGCGTCAACGGTTTTTGTGTATAAACATGCTTGCCCAATGTCATGGCATCCGCGGTGATGATCGCATGTGTATGGTCTGCCGTGGCGATCAATACGGCATCGATGGATTTGCCCATCTCGTCGAACATCTTGCGGTAGTCATAGTATTTCTTCGCGTTCGGATGACGGTCGAATACAGGTTTCGCGTATCTCCAATCCACGTCGCAAAGAGCTACGATATTCTCCGTAGTCTCCATGTTCTTTAAGTTAGCGTTACCCATACCTCCGATACCAACGCCCGCGATATTTAATTTATCCGACGGAGCGATGTGTCCATGACTCTTACCGAGAACCGTACCCGGAACGATCGTCAAAGCTGCGGCAGCAGCTGTACTTCTCTGAAGAAAAGATCTTCTTGAAATGTTTACCATAGTAATAATTTTTTATCGATTAGTACTTAACAATGATATTTCTTATATCTTTCTACCTTTGTCGGCTACAAATTGTCGCAAATGTAATTAATGTTATATGATTGACAAGGCGTGAATTGTTTTTTCTTCCTTGCGATAGCGTTTTTTAACAGAGCCTATCGATCTTGTTGATGACTTTATAAATATTATTTATCAAGCGAAAGCGTGTTGGATTGAAGGAAATTCCGTATTTTTGTAAAAACATGAAAAACATATAGAAAAAGAAACTTTATGGAAAGAGAGGCGCTTATCGTGCGTATTTACCATTTTTATAAGGAAGGCTTTCGGGGCATGAGGCTCGGGAGGACGCTTTGGTGGATTATCTTGATTAAATTGTTTGTTATGTTTTTTATCTTGCGGTTGTTTTTCTTCCCGGATTTCCTCGGGCGGCTCGATAATGACCGCGAGCGAGGCGACTATGTGTCGAACGAGCTCATACGGCGGGCGATAAATCCTTAAAAGTTATAAATATGATTGAGAGCATTGACACTTCATTGATTGATTGGTCGCGGGCGCAATTCGCCTTGACCGCGATGTATCATTGGCTATTCGTGCCATTGACGTTAGGGCTTGGCGTCATACAAGCCATTATGGAGACGATTTATTACCGGACGGGTAATGAGGCGTGGAAAAGGTACGCTCAGTTCTGGATGAAATTGTTTGGAATCAATTTCGCGATCGGGGTCGCTACGGGATTGATCTTGGAGTTCGAGTTCGGGACGAACTGGTCGAATTATAGTTGGTTCGTGGGCGATATCTTCGGGGCGCCTTTGGCGATCGAGGGAATCGTCGCGTTCTTTATGGAAGCGACTTTTATCGCCGTAATGTATTTCGGATGGGACAAGGTGAGCAAGCGGTTCCACCTCGCCTCTACGTGGTTGACAATCGCGGGAGCGACGCTTTCCGCGCTTTGGATCTTGATAGCCAACGCATGGATGCAATATCCGGCGGGTATGAGTTTCAATCCCGATACGGTACGCAACGAGATGTTCGATTTCTGGGCGGTAGCGCTCTCGCCGGTCGCCTTGAATAAGTTTCTCCATACGGTGTTGTCCGGTTGGATTGTCGGCTCTTTGTTCGTGGTGGGGGTTAGTTGCTGGTATTTGTTGCGGAACCGGGATCGGGCGTTCGCCTTGGCGAGTATCAGGGTAGGCGCTTTGTTTGGTTTGGTGGCCTCCGTGCTTGTGGCTTGGACGGGTGACGGCTCCGCTTATCAAGTCGCCCAAAAGCAACCGATGAAGTTGGCGGCTATGGAAGGATTGTACGAGGGAGGCGAAGGCGTCGGCTTGGTGGCGGTCGGTCTTCTGAACCCGGAGAAAACTAGTTATCAAGACGACCGGAACCCGTTCCTTTTCGAGGTTCAGATACCGAAGTTCCTTTCGCTTCTCGCCGAGCGTGACGCGGACGCTTATGTGCCGGGCATCGTGAATCTGATCGAAGGAGGGTACACGACGCGTGAAGGCGCTATCGCTCTTTCCGCCGAGGAGAAGATCGCGAGGGGAAAGCTCGCTATCCAGGCTTTGGCGGATTATCGGAAAGCGGTAAAAGCGAAAGACGCTGAAGCGGCCGGGCGTTATAAGGCGACGCTGGAGGAGCATTTCCCCTATTTTGGTTATGGGTATGTCAAGGATCCGGCCGATTTGGTTCCTCCCGTCGGGTTGACTTTTTACTCGTTTCATATCATGGTGATTTTAGGAGGTTTTTTTATCCTGTTATTTATCCTTGCGCTGGTTTGGGAGCGACGGGGGAAGATCGCGGGAAGCCGTTGGTTGCAATATGTTTGCTTATGCTCGATACCTCTCGGATATATCGCGGGCCAAGCGGGTTGGATTGTCGCCGAGGTGGGACGCCAGCCTTGGGCGATTCAAGACATCTTGCCTACGGGCGCGGCGATTTCGCGGTTGGATCCGGCCTCGGTGCAAACCACTTTCTTCTTGTTCCTTTTGTTGTTTACGATCTTGCTGATTGCGGAGGTGCGGATCATGGTGAAAGCTATCCAGAAAGGTCCGGAGGCGGAGCCGAATGTGTAATCTTTTAATTTATGAACAATATTCAATCAAACCATTATGGACAATAGCACATATATATTCTTACAACATTATTGGTGGTTTTTGGTATCCCTTTTAGGAGGTTTGTTGGTGTTCCTGCTTTTCGTGCAAGGCGGGCAATCCTTGTTGTTCACTATCGGAAAGACGGAATTGCAACAAAAGATGTTATTGAATTCTACAGGTCGGAAATGGGAATTCACCTTCACGACCCTGGTTACTTTCGGTGGCGCGTTTTTCGCCTCTTTCCCTTTGTTCTATTCCACGAGCTTCGGTGGGGCTTATTGGGTATGGATGTTGCTTTTGCTCTGTTTTGTCCTCCAGGCGGTCTCCTACGAATACCAGGCGAAAACCGGTAACTTGTTGGGGAAAAAGACGTATCGGGTATTCCTTATTATTAATGGGGTATTAGCCCCGATTCTTTTGGGAACCGCCGTGGGAACCTTTTTTAATGGCGCCGAGTTCGTGGTGAACAAGGAGCATCTGACCGATATCTCCATGCCGGTCATCTCCGCGTGGGCTACGCCTTGGCATGGCTTGGAGGCGGCGTTCGTGATTGGTAATCTGTGTTTGGGCATCGCTCTTTTCTCGCTCGCTCGCCTCTTGGGGTTGCTCTATTTTATCAATAATATCGATGACGAAGAGATCCGTACCCGTTGCCGGAAGCGTTTGCTACCGGAGACGATCGTATTCCTTCCTTTCTTCCTCGCGTTCGTGATACGTCTGATGTTGATTGATGGATTTGCCGTGAATCCGGAGACGGGCGAGGTGTTCATGCGACCTTACAAATATTTTATCAACTTGGTCGAGATGCCCGCCGTGCTTGCCGTGTTGTTGGTCGGCGTGGTCGGTGTGCTTTTCGGAATCGGGAAATCTATTTACGTGCGCACTTGGAATCAAGGCATTTGGTTCGCTGGGGCGGGCACGGTATTGACGGTCTTGGCGTTGTTGCTCTGCGCCGGATGGAACGATACGGCTTATTATCCGTCGCTTGTGGATTTGCAAAGCTCGTTGACTATCCAGAATAGTTGTTCCAGTCCCTTTACCTTAAAGGTGATGAGTTTTGTCTCTATCCTGATTCCGTTTGTCGTGGCATACATATTCTATGCATGGCGTGTAATTGATTTGCGAAAGATCGATCGCGCGGAGATGCAGGAAGAGGATGGACATGTGTATTAAGTGAAGAATCAAAAAGGAAAGCATCGTTTCGAGGCCAGTAAAACAGGGTTTTCATGTGCTCGAAACAATGCTTTCCGTAAAGTTCGTTTCTGCGGTTATTTGTTGTATTTGCTCCAATCCACGTTGTGCATGTCGCCGCTCGCGGCTAATTCCTCGTGGAAGGCGAAGCAACACTTCAGGTTCTGCGGTGTGTGCCCCTTGATGCCCATCGCCAAATATTCCTCCAGCAACGGTTTGTAGTCCGGATGTACGCAATTGTCGAGGATGCAGCGTGCGCGTTGGATCGGCGATTTGCCGCGCAAGTCGGCTACGCCATATTCGGTGATGATAATCTTGACGGAGTGTTCGCTATGATCCAAGTGGGAAACCATCGGTACGAACGCGCTGATGTTGCCCCCCTTCGCGGTGGAAGGCGTGGTGAAGATCGAGAGCATAGCGGCCCGTGTGAAGTCGCCCGAGCCACCGATGCCGTTCATCATGCGTACGCCGGATACGTGCGTGGAGTTGATGTTTCCGAAAATGTCCGCTTCCAATGCCGTGTTGATGGCGATCAGGCCTAAGCGGCGAGCTACCTCCGGGTTGTTGGAGATTTCTTGCGGACGAAGCAGGATCTTATCCTTAAAGAAATCCAAGTTCGCGTAAATATCGCGGATCACCTCGTTGCTGACCGACAACGAGCAACCGCTGGCGAATTTCACGCGCCCCTCTTTCATTAATTTGATTACGGCGTCTTGGATGACCTCCGTGTAAACGTTGAACGCCGGGATCGCCTCGTTCTCGCCCATGCAGCCCAATACGGCGTTCGCCACGTTGCCCACGCCACTTTGCAGGGGCACGAACTCTTTCGGCAGACGGCCCGCCTTGATCTCGCTTACCAAAAAATCGGCTACGTTCTTTCCGATCGCCATCGTCACGTCGTCCAGCGGCGTGAACTTACCGCCCTCGTTCGGCTCATCGGTCCGCACGACTCCGACGATCTTCGCCGGGTCTACCTTTACGCAATCGCTACCGATACGATCGGAGGGTGTATAGATGGGGATCTCGCGGCGGTAGGGAGGATCCGCCGGCTCGTAGATGTCGTGCATGCCGCGGATCTCTTTCGGGTGGCGGCTATTCAATTCCACGATGATACGGTCGGCCATGCGGCAAATCGTAGGCAAGATGCCGACACCGCATGTGGGGACGATCTCGCCATCCTCGGTTACATCGGCCGCCTCTACGATAGCCACGTCTACTTTTCCCAAGAATCCGTAGCGCAGGTCTTGCGCCAGCTCGGAGAGGTGTAAGTCGAAGTATTGCGCTTGCCGGGCGTTGATCGCCGCGCGTAAATCCTTGTTGGATTGGTACGGGGTACGGAACTTGATCGCGTTCGCGCGCGCTAACTCGCCATCCAGCTTATCGCCGGTAGAGGCTCCCGTGAACATGCCAATCTGGAATGGATTGCCTTTCGCGTGTTCTTCCTCGGCTTTCCGTGCGATGGCGCCCGGTACTACTTTCGGGCATCCCGCCGGGGTGAAACCACTGAAACCGACATTGTCGTTATGGTGAACATACGAAGCGGCTTCTTCTGCTGTGATAAATTTTAATGCCATGATATTTAGTTTTTATTTTAGGTAAATACTTACTGTCCAATGTATCTAAGCGCGAACTTACATAAAATTGTGGGGATTCTAATACTTCCGGTTCAGAATCTCCGCGTAAATGACGGCTTTCCGTAATTCGTCCGTGTCCTGGAGTGTTATTTCCGGTGTTGGTCTTTCCGGTTCTTTCATGGGCGGGACGGTAGGGGGTGCCTTCCGGGGTTTATCTTCCTGGATAGGCCGTGGCTTTTCCTCGGGCTTGGGCGTAGGCTGGGCGGGTGCTTGCTTTATCTCTTCCCAAATCTCCCAGAAGCCTTTTTCCCCGGCAGGTTGAGGTTGTTCGTCCGATACGATTTCTTTGTCGGGCTGTCCCAAGATTTCGGGACGTCCTTTTTTCTTCTTTTTCTCCTTGGAGCTGAACAGCCCGCTGATGCCGGCAATGACCAGGAAGACAATATATAACCAATCTCCAATGTTATCCATAAAACTTTGATTATTTTCGCGTCTCAAATGTAAGAAGAATAATTGAGAAGTGGAAAGGTGTAAGGAAATAATCGAATGGCTAAGTGTTATAAAAGTGAATAAGGGGAACTTCACAGCCCCCCTTACTCGATTTAACCAAAACCTTAACTATGAAAAAATTTACGTTTTTCGAATGCAAATATAAAGCTGGTTGTTGGACTGTGCAAGCATTTCGGGAATTATTTTTTATGGAATCAATTATTTAACTTTTATTTAGTGATATATGATGAGTCAAGAAAATGGGGCGGACTTAAAATCCGCTTCTCAAACGGTTGAGCGTAAATTGTTTATCGAGACATATGGTTGTCAGATGAACGTGGCGGATAGCGAGGTGGTGGCGTCCATCATGCAAATGGATGGATATAGCCTGACGGACAAGATTGAGGAGGCGGACGCGATTTTCGTGAATACTTGTTCCGTGCGCGATAACGCCGAGCAGAAGGTGTACGGGCGGTTGCGTTATTTCCAGTCGCTGAGGCGAAAGAAACATTCGTTGATCGTTGGCGTGCTGGGTTGTATGGCCGAGCGGGTGAAGGAGGAATTGATTAACGTGCACCATGCTGATTTGGTGGTGGGGCCGGATGCCTACCTGGATTTGCCGAATTTGGTCGGCGCGGTGGAGCGGGGCGAGAAGGCGATCAATGTGGAGCTTTCCACGCGGGAGACTTATAAAGATGTGATTCCCTTGAAATTGCCTGGCGTGCATATCTCCGGTTTTGTCTCAATCATGCGCGGGTGTAATAATTTTTGCACGTATTGCATCGTTCCCTATACACGTGGGCGGGAGCGTAGCCGGGATGTCGAGAGTATCTTGAGGGAGATCCGGGATATGCGTGCGAAAGGTTTTAAGGAAGTTACTTTGCTGGGGCAGAATGTCAACTCGTACGCTTTCGATGAGGGAGGGAAGACTGTTACTTTCCCGCTCTTGTTGGCTCGTGTGGCGGAGGAGGTGCCAGAGATGCGGATCCGTTTCACGACCTCCCATCCCAAGGATATGAGCGATGAGACTTTGCGGGTAATCGCCGCCTACGATAATATCTGCAAGTTTATTCACTTGCCGGCGCAATCCGGGAGCGATCGTATTTTGCGGTTGATGAACCGGAAATATACCCGTGCGTGGTATTTGGATCGTATCGCCGCGATTCGTCGGATTATTCCGGATTGTGGCATCTCGACCGACTTGTTCTGTGGCTTTCATTCCGAGACGGAGGAGGACTATCAGGAAACTTTGTCGTTGATGCGCGAGGTAGGTTATGATAGCGCTTACTTATTTAAATATTCCGAGCGGCCGGGGACGTATGCGGCCAAGCATTTAGTGGATGATGTGCCGGAAGAGGAGAAGATTCGCCGGTTGCAAGGGATGATCGACTTGCAGAACCGTTTGTCGGAAGAAAGCAACCGACGGGATATAGGTAAGGTGTTCGAGGTGTTGGTCGAGGGATTTTCCAAGCGTTCGCGTGAGCAATTGTTCGGCCGTACCAGCCAGAATAAGGTGGTTATTTTCGATAAGAAGGACTATCATGTGGGACAATACGTTCGCGTGAGGATTCACGAGGCTTCTTCCGCTACCTTGTTCGGGGAGCCATTGGAAGAGGCGTAGCGAGCGCGTCTCAAGCGTGTCTTTAGTTTGGGCGTTCACGTGGTCTGTTCTGGATATTCGCCTTGGGCGGTATGGATATTCAGGATGTCCGACGTGAACGTTCGCGAGGCACGACGCGAATGCTCGCGTTTCGTAGCGCTTTCTTTAAGGGATTATATTTTTTAGTATTTCTTCGAATATACGTTTATATTTTCTTTTTGTCTTTTTGCTTTTATATAAGGTGTAAATTAGATTTTCATACTCATAGGGGTATAGTTCGCCGCATTTTATCAGTTCTGTGACTTCTGCCAAGAAAGCCTGTTGAGTAGTGAATTGGTCGCCGTAATCTGGAACTACAACCGTATCTTTGGGAAAGGAAAAAGGAACAACTGTCCCCTTATTGGATAATTCTCCAACGATAACTCCTTTCTTGAACACATAAGAAAGCGGTTCGCTATCTTGCGGATTTTTACCATGTATAGGGGATATAACACCAGATCTTTCCTCAGAGGTGGTAAATATAGTTAATATGCAATTAATCCCATCGTTGTACAAAACAATGGCATACTTGGGTTTCGTTATCGCCTTTAGATGGAATATGCCGTGCAGAATGCTTCCTGGAGTAAACATTATGAATAATGTTTTTGCAATTCCTTGCTGAAATACATATTCTCTTCTGCTTCGCGATATTTCATTAACTTAAGTTTGTCATTTTCTATAAGTCGTGTGAAGTCAAGGCTTATATCTGTTTTTGTTGTTTTCGTAAAGTCAATGCCATATTGTATGCGCGTCAGATCCCATAGAGATCCTTTTTCATGAGTTACATTTACCAATTGAGATGGAGACTTTGTTCCATATTCTTTTAAAACTTCATCGATTAAATCCATTTCATAGTCGCTAAACTCACTATCATCAAAATCAACTTTTGGGAATAGAAGTAACTTGTTTTCTCCTATATTGTTTTCGTATAGTGATATGAAACTGTCAAAAACGCTCTTTTTGTATTTTATGTAATAAGTTTCAGGAGCTACCGGGCCGAATTGCCACGCTTTATAGTCTAACCATGTTATAGGAATGCCATTGGCTTTTATGGCGGTTTCGTCTATTAAATAGAGAAGTTTTATCAGTTGGGTATGAAATACGATGCCTTGATGCTTGAGGATATATACCATCAAGTTCCCGATTTTTTCCTTATTTACAGACGTGCCTAAGCACATAAGCTAATCTTTGAGTTTTAGTTATATCGGCTTCTTTTTCTTGTGATCGGGCTGGGATTCGAACCCAGGACCCACAGCTTAGAAGGCTGTTGCTCTATCCAGCTGAGCTACCTGACCATCCTTTCTTTGGCGCGAAGGTATGCATTTTTCTGTTCCCTTCCAAATATCGGCTTACTTTTTCCCACAACAAAGGGTTATTTGAATTTGAAATTATATGTAATAGTACCCATTTGGTTGTTTACGGCGTGGATGCTGTTGAACACGACGCGTCTCGCCGCGTTCAGCGCTTCTTTACGCAAGTTGATATTGTCGATATTCGTTCCTTTGCCAATTTCCGCGTAAATTACCTTGCCTTGGGGATTTACGGTAATGTCGATCACGATTCGCCCTTCCTCTTGGATGTTGTAGCCGGGGCGGGGGAAATCGCCGGTACCATTATACGTACGTCCATCCAGGCTAAAGCCATAACCCACGCCTTCATTGGCGCCATGGTCGGCGTTGCCAAACGGGCTTCCTTGATTCCCTTCGCCCGTAGAGGCGTCCCCTTGATTGGTGCCATTGGTGTTCCCTTTCCCGGAGAAAGCTCCGGCTACCTTATCGCGGATCGCTTCCTGTTGCTTCCGGCGCTCCTCGGCTATTCGCAATCGTTCTGCCTCCTCGCGCTGGCGTTGTTCTTCCTCTTTCCGCAGTCGCTCGGCTTCTTCTCGTTCCCGTTTTTTCTCTTTGTCGTCTTCAAGCGCTACGCTTTCCTCCAGGTCTTGCGTGATTAACTCCTGCTCGGTCGTTTCTATCGGAGGATCGGGCAGGGAAGGGGGTGGTGTGGTTGCTTCGGGAGTGGGTTCCTGGGCTTGTGGCTCGAACAATCCGGCCGCCGTGTCTATATTCCCGAAGTTCACAAGTACGCCTCCCTCATCTTCTGGTATTTCCGTCTTTAATACGGAAAGGCCTAAAATCAACAAGAGGATACCGTGAAAGACTACCGTCCCTATCGCGCTATATATGTCATCTTTATTGAGTTTCATACTTATTTATATACACGCCCCCCTGATTATTCTCGCGGGCGCGTGGCAAGTACCATCTTGAATTTGTTCTCGTTCGCTATGTTCAATATTTTCACGATCTCGCGGTAAGGTACGGTCTCGTCGGCATAAAGGGCGACAAACATTTCCGGTTCCTTCGCGTAGCTTTCTCGCAAAAAAGGAGTGATTTCGTCGAACGAGACCCGTTTCTCCCTTTGCTGGCCAAAAGCGACGTAGTAGTTCAAGTCCGCGTCGATCGTAACCCGGGTAAGCGGCTTGGCCGCCGTTTGCTTTTGCGATTGGGGCAACGTCACTTTAATCGCGTTCGGAACGACCACGGTCGAGGTAACCATGAAAAATATCAGCAAGAGGAATATGACATCGGTCATAGAGGCCATGCTGAACGCTTCGTTCACCTTTGTTCTTCTCTTTAACGCCATAGTCGCATGGGCTAATTAGCCGGTTCGTTTAACAGATCCATAAATTCCATCGTCCGGGCTTCCATCTTGTTGACCACATTGTCTACCTGCGATACTAAATAGTTGTATGCGAATAGCGTGATGATGCCTACCACCAAACCTCCTACGGTTGTCACCAGCGCCTCGTAGATTCCGCCGGATAAGAGAGCCACATCCACGTTCGTGCCGGCGTTTGCCATGTCGAAGAATGCCCGTACCATGCCGGTTACGGTTCCCAGGAATCCGAGCATCGGGGCGCCGGCGGCTGTCGTGGCTATGATGGGAAAGCCTTTCTCCAACTTGGCTACCTCCAAATTGCCCACGTTCTCGATCGCGATCAGCACGTCGTTCATAGGGCGTCCTAAGCGGGTGATCCCTTTCTCTATCATACGGGCGGAAGGGGTGTTGGTCGAACGGCATAAGTTGAGCGCCGAGTCTACTTTCCCCTCATGTATGTAGTCCTTGATCCGGTTCATGAAAGTCTCGTCCTCTTTTCCCGCGCGTCGGATCACGATCAGGCGTTGTATGAATATATACATAGCCATCAACGACAATAATAGTAATACCACCATGATCCATCCTCCTTTAAACGCGAGGTCAATGATATTGATTTCCGCTTCCGTAGGGGCGGGGAGTGCCGTCAACTCGGGCATTTGCTCGGCTGCGTTCGAGCCGATGGCTTGCAATGAAAGTAAAACACTCATCTTGTTTTTGAATTTATAGGTGTCAAAATGTAATATGATTAGTTGTTATTCAAGCACGCTTTGTAAAGGGATATCGTTTTTTGCAACCCATAGTAAAGCGCGTCGCAAATCAGCGCGTGACCGATGGAGACCTCTTCCAGCCAAGGGATGTTCTTGCTGAAAAAGGCGAGGTTCTCTAAATTCAGGTCGTGCCCGGCGTTAACACCCAGCCCTAAGCTTTTCGCGTGTTGGGCGGCTTGGATGAAAGGGGCGATCGCCGCCTCGCGGTCTTGGGCATACCCGCTCGCGTAAGGCTCCGTATAAAGCTCGATACGGTCTGTGCCTGTTTTAGCGGCCCATTCAATATTCTCTAACTCGGTACCCACGAAAATCGAGGTCCGTACGCCTTGCGACGTAAAGGTATCCACCAGCTCGTTCAAGAAGTTGAAGTTGTCTTTTACGTTCCAGCCCGCGTTGGATGTGATGGCATCGGGCGCGTCGGGTACCAAGGTCACTTGGGTAGGCTTCACTTTCAGGATTAAGTCGATAAATTTGTCGCACGGGTATCCCTCTATATTGAACTCCGTCCGGATCAAGGGGCGCAGGCCATATACATCGCTGTAACGGATATGCCGTTCGTCGGGGCGGGGGTGGACTGTTATGCCTTGCGCCCCGAATGACTCGCAATCCTGCGCTACTTTTAATACATTGGGCATATTGCCACCTCTCGCGTTTCGAATAGTCGCTATCTTGTTAATGTTAACACTTAAATTTGTCATTGTATATCGTATATCTTATTACTTTCATTACTTTTGCCGTACGAAAGTATCGGCAAAAATAGTGGAATTTAGGGAATTGAGAGAATAATGTTGGTGAAAGATTTCATAACAAAGCGAATCCCTGTGCTAAGAAGCTATGATACAGTGGAATACGCTTTGTCGTTGATGGACGATCTGAAGTTGCGGCATTTACCGTTGCTGGATGAGCATGTATACGTTTGCTTGGTATCGGAGAAAGATTTGCTGGCTATGCCGGATTCGTCGGTGGTGATAGGGAAACCCGTCCTGTTCGCTCCGTCTGTCTCGGAGGAGGGTAATTTGCACGACGCGTTGGCGATGATCACCCGTTACGGATTGAGTTTGTTGCCGGTTGTTTCGACGGATGGGGCTTATTTAGGCTCGGTCACCCGGGAGCGGTTGGTGGATGTGTTGTCGGAATTGTGCGCGGCGGATGCGGAGGGATCCGTGATCGTGCTCTCGATGATGCCGGCCGATTATTCCTTGACGGACCTCGCCCGCTTGGTGGAGGCCAACCATGCGCATGTGCTGAATTTGCTTTCGTATCAGGATAAGGCGACGGGGCGTTTGTATCTGACGCTAAAAATAGATTTGGAGGACGCCTCGCCGGTAATCCGGAGTTTGGAGCGTTTTGATTACGTGGTTCTTTATCATTTTATGAAGAAGGGGCTGGTGGACGATATGTTGCGTCAGCGAATGAATGAGGTGTTGTATTATATGAGTATGTAGACGAAAAAAACGGCAGGGGCATGAAGGTAGGTATATTTGGCAGTAAGTATCAGGTGGATAGGCAAGATTTGATCAAATGCTTGTTCGACGCTCTTCGGAAACGTGGCGCCGAGGTATATGTGGATGCCCCTTTTCATTCGTTTTTAACTGACGGGCTTGGTTTCAAGCCGGATGTGAGTGGCTTGCTGGCGGGCGATGAGTTCGATTTGGATATCGCGCTCAGCGTAGGCGGGGATGGTACATTCTTGCGTACGGCGGCACGGGTGAATAGGCAGGATATCCCGATTTTAGGTATCAATACCGGTCGTTTGGGCTTTTTGGCGGATATTGGTGGCGATGAGCTGGAGCGGACGCTGGATGAGATTTTCCAAGGGCAGTATCGGGTGGAGGAGCGTACCCTTTTGCGCCTGTGTACGGAGAACCGCTTGTTTCGCGGCTACAATTATGCCTTGAATGAGATCGCGGTGCTGAAGCGCGATAGCTCATCGATGATTACGATTCATACGTTCTTGAACGATGAGTATCTGACTTCCTATCAGGCGGATGGCTTGGTTGTCGCTACGCCCACCGGCTCTACGGCTTATTCCATGAGCGTGAACGGGCCGATTATCGTGCCGCAGGGCAATAGCTTGGTGTTGAGTCCGGTCGCTCCGCATTCGTTGAATGTCCGTCCGTTGGTTATCCCCGATTCCTATACGATTACGTTGCGGGTGGAGAGCCGGAATAAGTATTTCTTGATTTCCTTGGATGGTCGCTCGGAGATTTTCCCGCTGGGTGTTGAGTTGAAAATGCGTAAGGCGGATTATACGGCGAAAGTGGTCAAGCGCTATAATCATACTTTTTATCAGACTCTTCGCGAGAAATTGATGTGGGGAGCGGATGTACGGATGAAATAACATGCCTAATTGGACCATAATACGGGTGAAAGTGTTTTATTCTCTTAATGAGAAAGCGAGAAAGAGTCATAAATGATAAATGATATTAAAATGCGAAAGAAAATGGATTAGTTTTGTATGTTCTACAACATAAAAGCTCTATATTTGCATCGTGTTTTTCATGGTATTAGATTTAAGGTTAACATTTGAGATTGGCTGTCCGTGAGGATGGCCTTTTTTATGCCCTTTTGAATCCGATAAAGCCTATTGTTTCGGCGTGACGAACGCGGTGTACAATTGCAGGATGGCGGCGATACTCAAACAGAGAATCCATTCTTTTCGTTCGTTGAACATGAGTCCGGACGCTACGATCATCAGTAGGCTGGCGATGATGTTGAAACGATGCAGACGACGTCCCCGGAAATCCAGATTCGTTACCGGGATGGTCAGGTAATGGATCGCGATTCCCGCGGTTCCTACCGCGAACAGATAGGGCGCTATTCCCGGATAGGGAAAATACAGGATGGCGCCCGCGAGCAATAATAGTCCTGAGATGATAAATAAGATTGATTTCACGATCGTATGAATTATGAATTGTGAATTATGGGGTCCGTTACTCGATTTGTAATTCGTAATTTGTAACTCTTCTCACTCTTCTTTGATGATAAAAATATCCTCGTTGGATTTTTTCATGAAGTATTCCTCCCGTGCGAAACGCTCCAACCCTTCCTTATCGGTATGGAGGCTTTTTAATTTCTGGCTGTTTACCTCGATTTCTTTTTGATAATGCTCGATTTCTTTTTCCAGTTCGCGGATTTTCTTGTCATACGTGTAACGTTTGTACAGGCTGCTGTCGCCCACCGTAAATGTTACGATTAAAAATACGATGAAAACCAACCAATACACGTTGATCCAGGATAGATACTTCTTATAAAACTCTTTTATGCGTGACATCCGATTCTCGTTTTCCGCGAAGATAATGAATAATTTTGTTTATCTTTGTTCTGTCAATAAAAAGCAGTGAATGGATAATTACATAGTCTCGGCGAGGAAATACCGCCCGGCTACCTTCCGGAGCGTAGTGGGGCAGAAATCCCTGACGACTACCTTGAAGAACGCGATCGTGGGCAATAAGTTGGCGCACGCTTATTTGTTCTGCGGACCGCGGGGGGTGGGGAAGACCTCGTGCGCCCGTATTTTCGCGAAGACAATCAATTGTTTAAACTTGACGGCGGAGGGCGAGGCTTGCAACGCGTGCGAGTCTTGTCGCGCTTTCAATGAGCAGCGTTCCTATAATATACATGAGTTGGACGCCGCTTCCAACAACTCGGTCGACGATATCCGTACCTTGATCGATCAGGTGCGCATCCCGCCTCCTATCGGGAAATATAAGGTGTTTATCATCGACGAGGTGCATATGCTGACTACCGCGGCGTTCAACGCGTTCTTGAAGACCTTGGAGGAGCCGCCTCATTATGTGCTTTTCATCCTCGCTACGACCGAGAAGCACAAGGTGCTGCCTACGATTCTTTCCCGGTGCCAGATTTATGATTTCTCCCGAATATCGATCGCTGATATCGTGGAGCATCTGCAATATGTAGCCTCGTGTGAGGGGGTGCGGGCGGAGCCGGAGGCCCTGAACGTAATCGCTCAAAAGGCGGATGGCGGAATGCGCGACGCCTTGTCCATCTTCGATCAGGTGGTAAGCTTCACGAATGGGAATATCACGTATCAAGCGGTTATCGACAACTTGAACGTGCTGGATTATGAGTATTATTTCCGTTTGACCGATACGATCCTGTCCGGGGATGTCCGGACGGCTTTGTTGATACTGAACGAGATCTTGACCAAAGGTTTCGATGGCCAGAATATCATTACCGGCTTGGCGGAGCATTTCCGCGATCTGTTGGTGAGCCGGGACGAGTCTACCTTGGTCCTGTTCGAGGTGGGCGCCTCGATCCGGGAGCGTTATAAGGAGATGGCGAAACGCTGCTCGGACGCGTTCTTGTTTAAGGCTATCGAGTTGGCGAACACGTGCGATTTGAATTACCGGGCGAGCCGTAACAAACGTCTTTTGTTGGAACTGACCTTGATCCAGCTTTGCCAGTTGTCGGGCGCGGCGGGCGACGATAAAAAAAAAGCCCGTATTGAACCCCTGACGCGGGAGGAGGCGCCCGCTTCGGGTGCCGAGGGACAGTCTTCCGCCCAGTCGGTTTCCGCGGCAGGCGCGGCGCGGCCTGTGCCTGGGGGAGACGCACGCGCGGTTTATACGCGTATTCCAGCGACCGCGCCGGTCACTGCTCCACCGGCGCCTCCGGCCGCTACGCCCCGTAAGTCGGCGCGTCCGATGGGTATATCCATGAAGGATATCGGGGTGGAGAAAAAGCAGCCTTCGGCGGAGCGGCAAGCTTCCGCGGGGGCGCGGGAGGAGGTTAGCCCTTTCTCGGAAGAGGATTTAATCCGGGAATGGGATAATTACGCCGCGACCATCGATAAGAAAGTGTATTTAAAGAATTCCATGATCAATTGCAAGCCTACGTTGTTGGAGAATTACTACTTCGAGGTGGCGGTGCATAACCCTGGGCAGCAAGAGGAATTGGTCAACAACGCGGTGTATATATTGCCATATCTGCGTCAGCGCCTGAATAACAGCCGCGTGCAGATGCGGGTCCGGATCGTGGAGACAAACGAGAAACACTTGGCTTATACTTCTACCGAGAAGTTGAAGCTTTTGATGGACATTAATCCCGCCTTGAAACATCTGTGGGAGGAGTTCCAGTTGTCCACGGATTGAGGCGGGGCGGCCGCGTGCCTTTTATCCATGTACCTTTCCCGGGTTCTTGGCGATAAAGTCTTTCCAGCCTGTATATTTCTTCTCGGTGGTAGGGTTGTTGGATTGGAAATAGTGGCAAACCGCCGCGGCCAGTCCGTCCGTGGCGTCCAGTTGCGGAAGCATGGACTCGTCCGGAATCTTGAGAAACCGTTGCAACATACCGGCCACTTGCTCTTTCGCCGCGTTTCCGTTGCCAGTGATAGATAACTTGATTTTCAGCGGGGCATATTCGAAAATGGGGATGTCGCGTTCCAAGGCGGCGGCCATGGCCACTCCTTGTGCGCGTCCCAGTTTAAGCATACTTTGCACGTTCTTCCCGAAGAAAGGAGCCTCGATCGCCAATTCGTCGGGATGATATTGGTCGATCAGCGCCAGCACCCGTTCGAATATCTTCCGCAGGCGCAGGTAATGGTTCTCGTATTTGTTCAGTTGAAGCACGCCCATCGCCTCTAAGTGAGGTTTGTTGTTCTCGACACGCAGGATACCATAACCCATCACGATCGTGCCGGGGTCGATACCTAATATAATCCGGTCTTTAATCATTCGGGCAACGTTATTTCTTCTAATAGGGTCGAGAATCCGACTATTTTCTCTCGGTAGCGGTTTATCAACGCTTGTTGCAGGGCGGCGCCTTCCTCGCGTATCCATCGGTTTAACGAGTCGATGTCGTCGGCATGGAATTGTACGGAGTAGCTTTCGCCCTCCTCGTTTGCCGATTGCAAGACGCGTCGCAGGCGGGGCGTGCGCAGGATTCCGCTTCGGGCGGCCTTGGGGATATAGTCGCTTTTCAGATACGCGAGACACTCGTCAAGGATATCTTGATGGATGTGGAAGGTCGTATTGTAAATAATCATCTTTTTCGGGTTGAAATTTCTGCGCGAAGATACATATATCTCAGGAAAAACCGTATATTCGCGTACGATTAATAGCGAGCGACGACGGGGCATTAGCTCATCTGGCTAGAGCGTCAGACTGGCAGTCTGAAGGTGATCGGTTCGAGTCCGATATGCTCCACGATCTACAATATTTACGGTTGAATGAATTCTTTTCGTGGCTCTCGCGGCAATGAAAATGTAACTCGTCTATGGATACGGAAAAAAAAGAGAATAAGGAAATAAAGAAACTCTCGTTGCTGATCGCGGCGATTATCGTGTTGGTTTTGTTGATCGCGGGCGCGGGGTATTATATCTACCATCAGAAAAAGGAGATGGGGAATTTGGTAGAGGCCTTTAACTTGGAGAAAGAATCCCTGGAAGATGAATTCAATGAGCTTTCCTTGCAATATGAGGGGTATAAATTCAGCGTGGGAAATGATTCGTTGGTGGCGTTGCTGTCGACGGAGCAAGCGAAGGTGCAACGTTTGCTGGAGGAGCTTCGTACCGTGAAAGCGACGAACGCGAAGGAGATCTCCCGCTTGAAGAAAGAGCTGAATACGTTGCGGAAAATCATGCGCAATTATGTGGTGCAGATCGATTCGTTGAACCGCGAGAACGAGCAGCTGAAGGTAGAGAAGAAAGAGGCGGTGCGGAAATACCAGCAGGCTACCACGCAAGCCGCTACCTTGAAAAAGGAGAAAGAGAAACTGACCGAGCGCGTTACGCTGGCGAGTCGCCTGGACGCTACGGACATCACGGTGACTCCGGTGAATGCCCGCGGGAAAAAGGCAAAGCGTATCAAGCGGATGCAACGCTTCGTGGTCTCTTTCAAGATCGCGAAGAATATTACCGCTCCGGTGGGCGAGAAATATATTTATGTGCGTCTGATGAAACCGGACGACGATATCCTGGTGAAGAGCCGCGCGGATGTGTTCGAGTTCGAGGGAAAGGAGATTAATTATTCCATGAAAAAGCTGATCGAATACGAGGGCGAGGAGGTACAAGTCGTTTTGTATTGGGATATCGAGGAGTTCTTGTCGCCGGGTACCTACCGTGCGGATATCTTTGCGGATGGTAATCTGATCGGCCGTAAGAATTTCACGTTGGAGGATTAGCCATGGAGCGTCCCCCGATTTACGAGAAGCTGTTGGCCTTTTTCCCGGATTCGATGGCGCGTGACGAGGCTTTCTGGCAAGACTTGTTGGCGAGCACCTCGTTGGTGCGTGTGAAGAAAGGGGATTGCCTGATCCGGGTGGGCGAGATGTGCCAAGACGCTTATTTTATCGGGAAGGGATTGCTGATGACGCAATATGTCAACGAGAACGGGAACGAATGCGTTACGGGATTTTCCTCCGATAGTATGTTCCCTTTTGTCTCTACGATTGGTTATTTGACCAATACTTCTTCCGAGTTCGAGGTGAAGGCTTTGGAGGCGAGCGAGTTGCTTTGTTTCTCCAAGAGGGATATCGAGCGTTTGTCGCTCTCCTACCCGGCGTTCGCCACGGAGTATCAGAACGTGATGTTGACGATTATCTTTAAATTCTACTCGATGTTCGCGGTGCGGCAAACGAGTAGTACGGAAGAGTTTCTGCGTTATTTATATACGCGTCATCGGTGGATCGTGGATAGGGTGCCGGATAAATATATCGCCCAATATATGGGCATCACCAATTCCTGGTATTGCAAGCTCAAGCGTGCCCTTCTGCAATGAACCTATGTGCGAGGCCCAACACACGTATGTGTCTTTGCCCACGCACGTATGTTAAAATGCCCACGCACCTATGTTCTCCCGGACGGATGTTGACTATCCGGGATTCTATAAAGCCTTCCCCGCTTGGTAAGACGCATATTGATAGCTGGTGTTCTCGTAATACATCGAGCTGTTGTAATTGTCTATTTTCGGGATAATCCATGAGTTGTATACCCGAATAAGCGCATCGATGATATCTCCGTCTGATCGCTCAGCCACTTCGCGCACGAGCCGCTGCATCACCTTCCCGATATCCCAATGCGTGGGTACGTTATCCGTTGCCGCCGCCACGTTGTCATACGTCCCTTGTGGAATATGATATTTGGCCGCTAACTCGCTTGCAACCTTGTCGATATTCTCGCAGTGGTACACTTCAGCCAGTTCATAATAATGCTTTAATCCTTTACGTCCCAAGGCGTTTACCACTACTTTACGTTCGTTTTTTGTTTTCCGTCCGACATATTCTATTAAACTGCATACGAAAAACAAGTCATTCCATTTGCTTTCTTCCCGTCCATTCATGGCTTTATTTCCTCATAACCTTTATACGTGATATGTGCCAATGCTTTTGATGTGCAGAAATTAATCTGGTGTGTAGGGTATTCGTAGATATTGACAACTGGAGTATCGTAGCGTTTCGCCCATTTCTCCGCTTGGTGTTTCAAACTTGTGCAATAAAAGCCTTCTCCGAAATCTTTCGTGAAACGTCCTTTAATAATCTCGGGCGAAGGTATCGCCATATAGCTCCCATGATAAAGTTCCATATCGTGTTGTTTGTATCTAACGCTACACGTCGTTTTTGATGTATTGTCTTTTTAAGTGATTACTAATTGTGTCACCACAAAGGTAGTCTTTTACGCTGAATACGCAAGAATCGCGGGATGTATTTTGCCGGGATATGAGAAGGAAAGGGGTAGCGCATATAATAATGTACGCGCGTACCTTATTATATATAACTCTGCTTCGTGCCATTCGCATGCCTTTTTCGCCAATAAGATGCACTTTAGCGCTTCTGTGCTATTTATCACGTAAATGCTTGAAATACATAGAGGAAATGCGTGTAAAAGAGAGGGCGTTTTAGTGCCATTTAAACCATCGTTTAAATGGTACGTTTGCAAAGGTACGCGTTTCTTTGATACCTGCAACTCTTTCCGGGTATTTTTTTCACTACTTATTCGCTTTCTTATCAATGGGATAGAGTATCACAAACGAAACCTGCTTTTTCCAATTACGAACCAGTTTAGCTAACGAAACGCGCCTTAAAAAACGTACCATTTAAACGATGGTTTAAGTGGCACTAAAATGAACCCCGAAAGGTGGGGTAAGATAAAGAGAAACAGATACTTAATTAACACTTTTATTAATACTAAATTAATTGATTATGAACAAAAAGTTTTCTACTCTGCTTGCCGGCATCATGCTGGCATCCGCATTTACGGCAGGAGCGCAGACTGCGGTCAAGAAGTACGAGAACGGCAAGTCCTACTTGCTGAGTGCCGAGGTTAAAGGTACTAAGTACGCTTTGACGGTTGAGTCTGATGCGACTGATCCGAATTACGGCAAACTGAGCGTGGTCGATGCGAACACGGTTAATCAATCTATCAAATCTACTAACGAAGCTTTGTGGACGGTTAGCTTTACGGAGGGCGTAAGTGGTAACGCTCCGAAGTTCACGTTCATCAATAAGGCTACGAGCTTAACTTTGTCTTTGAATACTACTGACGAGAATGAGGACGATGTAGTAGATGATCTGAAGATCGCCGGTTCGATCACGGAATGGTTGAATACCTCGATGACCGATAATGGTGATGACAATTTGGTAGCCGCTCCGTTGTATTCGTATATCGAGGCGAATAAGGTCGTTTATTTGGATA
Organism: Candidatus Parabacteroides intestinigallinarum; assembly: GCA_019114945.1. Taxonomy (GTDB): domain Bacteria; phylum Bacteroidota; class Bacteroidia; order Bacteroidales; family Tannerellaceae; genus Parabacteroides; species Parabacteroides intestinigallinarum. The sequence continues at coordinate 32,135 of DXEN01000073.1, forward strand.
TCACGAGTGGCGATTTGACAGCTAAAATTGGTTCGCCGGATAACGCTGGCAGCGCCGCCGAATTTGCTCCGTATGAGGCTGCTATTATCAATAACTTGACGGCTGAAGATTTGAATACGCAACTCCAGACCGCTAAGTCTGGTTGGTTTAACTTGACTTTCAATCGCGACGTAACAACGGCAGGTAACAATTTGTTTGCGAACACCTCGTTGAAGGCTGAGCCCGCTTCTACAAATTATGTGAAGTTGATCGCTAAGGATAAGAAGGTAAAGGACGAGAACGGTAAGGATGTTGACGCTTACATCGTTGTCGATACCGCTTATTACGCTGGTTCTGAGAACAGCGGTGCTTTGGTGAAATTTACTTATGCGAATCTGGATGAGAAGAAGAATGTCAATGAGTTAGGACGTTGGGCCGCTTCTTACGAGTATAACTTCGCTTATGATCCGACCGAGAATCGCTTGCTTATCAAGTCGAAGGGTTATCTGAAGAAATTGGATAAGCCGAGAACTTCTGGATTTAAGGGTGGTAATATGACCGAGTGGGGTGACGGATCGGATGCTACGAACGATAAAAAAGTAGAGAACGCTTACATCCGTTTGGCAGAGTTGACTTCCGCTCGCGAGATTACTGTGGCTGGCGCTGAGCTTGCTAACGGAAAAGATCCTGTTGACGATAAAGAGAACGGTATGTTGACAACCGTAACTATTGGTGTAAACGCCAATACTTACGTGCCGACTACGATCGCTGAGGGCTTGTATTTGATTAAGGTTCGTACGGCTGGTAGCACGGAGGTAGTGGATGGCTCTTACTTCATCGCTAACCTGGGTGGTGCGTTTGGTTATGTAGAGCAAGCCAAGAACCAGAACTTCGACCATATGCCTGCCGCTCAATGGTATGTAAAACAGAACGGTACGAGCGCTACGGCTCCGGTTGAAATCACGAACCGTGAGTTCTTCGATGATCCGAAGGGTACGACTTATACGTTAAGTGGCCAGTTGTTCAAGGCGGGTGATAATGTATTTTTCGCGGGTGGCGATACGCTGGAGTTCGTGAAGGTTTCCGACGAGAGCAAGAAGAACGCTAAATTAGGTTACAAGTATGTGACGAACGAGGAGGCTTCCGTTGAGACCTATGTATTTAACTATTTGCATGGATTGTCTTTGGAGAAAGGCTTGAATACACCGGCCGGTAAGGATTCGATCGTACGTGTAGACGAGACAGGCGCTAAGGCTCAATTCCGTTTGGTTTCCGTAGTTACCGATGATAGCTATGGTTTACAACTGGATGAGAAAGAGACCGGTATCGCTAACTTGATTCGTAACGTTTACTATATCAAGGCTTATGATTCTTCTAAGTTCGGTGGCGAGGATCGTTATCTGAACTACGATGAGACATTGAAGAAATACGTGATGTCCAGCACGCCGCAGGCATTCTTCTTGAAGGAGAACAACGATGTGGATGGTACGCACTACTACGCTTTGGTTGAGGCAAACTTCCGTGCGACAACATCCGGTTTGAACTATTTATATAGCCCTGCGGATGCCGGTAAGAAAGCCGCTGATGTAAAGACATTGGCTGAATTGAAGGTAACAGAGGCTGTTGTTTTCGATGAGGATGGAAATCTGATCGTGGCAGATGCTAGCGAGATTGAGGAGGTCTATGGTTATAAGAACGTAAATGGTGTGGTTACTTTGGCACAATTAGGTCAGGCAGTACCGACATATGGAACTGATGGTTACGCTTCTCATAAGGTATCTGTAGACGATAACAGTTTGGATTTGACGCAAGGTTCTATCGATGATAAGTTTGATGGCAATACGGAAATCCGTACATCCGCTTTTGCGGTAGTAGCCGATGACTCTCCATTGTATCGTCGCTTCAACGGTGTGGTTCCGGGAACGAACGGTGCCGAGGCGAACTATGGTTCGGAGGCGAACGCTCCGTTGCAGCTGAAGTTCTTCCGCTTCAACAACGACGCTGAGTTCTTGGCCGAGAACTCGAAAGCTTCTAACGCTTACCGTGATGAGTTGAAAGATAATACGATTAGCTTCTTGGGCGTAAATAACGAGTATCAATTCAACGAGGCAGATACATTGTCTTATACGTTCTATGTAGATACCGCTTATGTACGCAACAATACTCGTATGCCGCAGTATATGCTGGCTGTTCGTCCGGAGTTCGTGGAGGGTGACACCATCTGGTGCCAGGATCCGAACCACAAGACACATGCCGATAGCTTGAATTGCTACCATACGAAGATTTACCCGAGCTTTACGAGAGCGATGTATTTGTTCAATGCTCAAGATTCTGTAACGGCTAAGAACGCTGATTATGAGGGTAAAGCTGCTTATGGCGCACAAGGTTACACTCGCTTGGCATTCATCGACGCTATACATGCGAACGACACGCTGTACATCTTGAAGGATAAGAGCCTGGCTAACGATCAGATTGATTTCCGCAATGCTGATTTGTTTGCTCAGAAGATCGCTTTGGGTAACAATATGCACAAGAACGTTGTCTTCCAGTTCCGTTTGATCGACGATAGCAACTTGCGCTTTTTGATCGAGTCTGAGACGCAAGAGGGTGGCAAGGCCGTATTGAACGCAGATTTGACAACAGCTCGCATCGCTCCGGAGATGGGTGGCTGGGTTAAGATCCAGAATGGTGTGCCTGTAATCGCTCACTACAATTCGTTCAACGAGGCGATCGCTCAGGCCGAGATTTTCGACGTAACGGATGAGATCGAGTTCGCTCCGACGGCTAACGAGGACATCGCTGTAGAGGAAGGCGTACAGGTAATCGCTGGTAACGGCGCTGTAACGATTCAAGGTGCGGCTGGTAAGACGGTTGTCATCACCAACATCTTGGGTAAGGCCGTAGCTAACACGGTTCTGACTTCCGACAACCAGACGATCAACGTACCTGCCGGTATCGTTACCGTAGCTGTCGAGGGCGAGGAGGCTGTAAAGGCTATCGTAAAATAAAAAGGTGAAACATAAATCGAATCTGTTCCCGTGAGGAATCGCTGAACGTATCACCCCGGTAAAAGCTCCCCTGTTCTTAGGGGAGCTGCCCGAAGGGCTGAGGGGTCGGCTGAGGGGTTTCAAGTACTCCGCGATGGAGGAACAAGCGGGAATGGTTATTAATAATAATGTTAATATTAGTAATAGGTTAAATTAAAGTACACGATCCATCTGCTCCGTGAGGAGCGGAGGATTGGAAAGAACAAGATCCC
>DXEN01000074.1 GCA_019114945.1 Candidatus Parabacteroides intestinigallinarum
TGGATCTCTCATCGGATGGAGGAAAACAGGGCGCAATCACATGCCGTACAACATGTTACCTGATATGTTAAACAGTGTTGCGTATCGCGGCGCCCGCGCGCGAACATCCCCGCCGCCCTGTCCAAAACCCGGCGGGGACGAGGGGATTCTTCCTCGCGGGCGGCCATATCCTTTAATCACCATTGGCGGTTCTACAATCACCAGTGGTGATTTTACAAACTCCACTGGCGGTTTTATAATCACCACTGGTGATTGTAGAATGCACACGGATAGATTGACTTTTTCATGAGAACGAAACCCTCTTTCCGTATATATAAAAGGAAATTTTCCTCTATAAAGATACGCACGCCTCATGAGGACTTTATAAACGGACACGTCGCACGCCCCCTGTAAAAGGGAACGCACGACGCACGCCTCTATTGTGTAACCAAAAATCTCCTAAAACAAATCTTCCCGCACTTTCTCCATTTTATACAAGCGATCGGACGGGCGGACTTTCTCCGCGACTTTTATCGAGAAACGCTCACCCTTGACGGTTTCCTCCACCGGTTTTAAATCCACCCGGATCTCCTCTACCTTCTGCAAGACCGCTCCGGTAGTCGGGCCGGTAATCAAGATTTCATCTCCTACACGCAAAGAACCAGACTCCATCTCGAACTCGGCTACCCGCAATCCGCTGAAATATTTAATGCCTCGCGCGAGATATACCTTCTTGCGAGTAGCCCCCGAGCCATATTTACTACTCCATTCTCCCAATCGTTGCCCTAAATAGTAACCATCCCAGAACCCTCGATTAAATACGGTACGCAAACGTTCATCCCACGCCGCTACCTTTGCCTCATCAAAAGAGCCCTCGCAATAAGCCCGAACCGCTTCTTTATAACACTCGGTCACGATCCGCACATATTCCGGCCCGCGCGCACGTCCCTCGATCTTGAATACCCGGACACCGGCATCCATCATCTTGTTCAGGAAATGAATCGTCTTCAAATCCTTCGGCGACATGATATATTGATTCTCCACATCCAGTTCTATCTGGCTTTCCTTATCGCGCACCGTATACGCACGTCGACAAATCTGCATACAGGCACCCCGATTAGCGGAAGCGTTCATCTCGTGCAAGCTCAAATAACATTTTCCGGAAACGGCCATGCACAAAGCACCATGCGCGAACATCTCGATACGAATCAACTCGCCTTTCGGCCCTACAATCCGCTCCTCCACGATCGCCTTATAAATCTCATGCACTTGCCTCAAATTTAATTCACGGGCCAAGACCACTACATCGGCGAAACGAGCGTAAAAGCGCAACGCCTCCGTGTTCGATATATTCAACTGCGTGGACAAATGCACTTCTTGCCCAATGCGGTTGGCATACTCCATCGCCGCCACATCCGCCGCTATGATAGCGGAAATACCCGCTTCTTTCGCCGCATCGATAATTGTACGCATCAAAGGCAAATCCTCATCGTAAATCACGGTGTTTACCGTCAGATAGCTCTTCAACCCATGTTCCTCGCAAATCTTGGCGATCTTCCGTAAATCCTCGGTCGTAAAATTATTAGACGAGCGCGAACGCATATTCAAGCCCTCGATCCCAAAATAAACCGAATCCGCGCCACCTTGTATAGCCGCCATTAACGACTCATACGAGCCAACCGGCGCCATTATCTCAAAATCCGTCTCTTTCAAAACTCTATATTTTACTGATTTGGGGGCCAAATTTACGGAAAAAGCGGAACATTTGGTAATTTTGTCCCCTCTATGATTTACAAACGAAAAATATGAAGATTGGTTCGATCGATTTAGGTGAACGCCCGGTGTTGCTGGCGCCGATGGAAGATGTGACGGATATCTCGTTCCGGTTGATGTGCAAACGTTTCGGAGCGGATATGGTATATACGGAATTCGTGTCGAGCGACGCATTAATCCGTAGCGTAAACAAAACCCGTCAAAAGCTGGACGTGTCCGACGAGGAACGCCCCGTAGCGATCCAAATTTACGGAAAAGACGTCGCGACCATGGTAGAAGCGGCACGCATCTGCGAAGAAGCCAAGCCCGACTTGCTGGATATCAACTTCGGCTGTCCGGTAAAAAAGGTCGCGGGGAAAGGCGCCGGAGCCGGTATGCTGCGCAATATTCCCTTACTTTTAGAGATTACCCGCGAGGTGGTGAAGGCGGTTCGCATCCCGGTTACGGTGAAAACACGCTTAGGCTGGGACGCAGAGAACCGGATCATTGTCGACTTAGCGGAACGCTTGCAAGATTGCGGCATCGCCGCCTTGTCCATCCACGGAAGAACACGGGCGCAAATGTACACAGGCGAGGCCGACTGGACGTTGATCGGCGCCGTGAAAGAAAACCCACGTATGCATATCCCCATTATCGGCAACGGAGATATCACTTCCGCGGAGATTTGCAAGGAGCGATTCGACACGTATGGCGTAGATGCCGTGATGATCGGCCGGGGAAGCATCGGTCGACCGTGGATTTTCCGCGAGATAAAACATTACCTGACAACCGGCGAGCCACTTCCCAACGAGCCTTTCACTTGGTATTTAGACATATTGAAACAACAAGTATCACAAAGCGTAACCCGATTGGACGAACGGCGAGGCATTTTGCATATCCGACGCCACTTGGCGGCAACCCCTTTGTTCAAAGGCATCCCCGACTTCCGGCAAACCCGCGTGGCCATGTTGCGTGCCGAGACCGTGGAGGAATTATTCGCCATCATGGACTCTATTCCCCGGACTTACCGGAACGCGACCTCTTTGAACGCATAACGACGGACGCTCCCATCACGCGATTCCAGAAGAAGATGCCCGGTGGGCTCGATGTCGCGCACACGGGCCTCGAACATCCCACCCGCGTCTTGATACCGATAAAATCCCTCGCCTCTATACAAGACGGAGCGATAACATGCCCGAATCTCATCGTATTCCTCTCGGAGCAACGAAATGTAATGAGCGTAAAATATCGTAAGGAAACGACGCAGAACCTCTTCCCGATTCACCTCCCGATGGAGAATCCGAAACAAAGAAACCGGATTCGGCGCATCGCTCAAGAAAGTCGCTTGGTTCAGATTGAGCCCGATTCCGATAATCGAGTCGGATAAGTAAGCGCCCGACAAGTCGTTCTCAATCAACATGCCACAAATCTTCCTGTCTTTCCAATAAATATCGTTCGGCCACTTCACGGTAATATCGGTCGTATACAAATCCAACGTTTCCTTCACGCTTAAGGCCGCGATCTGGGAAATCAGGAATTGCCGGTTCGCCGCTAAAGTAACCGGATACAACACGACACTGAACAACAAATTCTTGCCAGCCTCCGACTCCCACGTATTTCCCACCTGCCCGCGTCCGGCGGTCTGGAAATCAGCCACGATGGCGCTCCCCTCGGGCATAGGCTCTTTCTCCATCCATTCGCGCGCCAAACTATTCGTGGAATTTGTCTCCTCTACCCACACAATTCGAGGCTCTCTCTCTCTCGCCTGCTTTTCTTTATTTGCCATGCAATCTATTTCCTTTCCTTATCAATCCATTCCATCACCGGCAAGGCGCGTAAAAAGCGTCCTCGATATGCTCTATCTGATACGCTCCATCAGATCCCAACAAAATCATGATATCAAAACGAACCGGCCAATCGAGTTGATTGAGACGCACATAAGCATCGGCGGCCGCCACGATACGCTTGATCTTTCCACGATCGATCGCATCCGCGGGATCAACCCAATAATCGGCTACCCGCGTCTTTACCTCAACCACGACCAACTCGCCCGCTTTCGCCGCTACGATATCCAATTCGTAATGATGCCAATGCCAATTCATTTGAAGGATCGTATAACCATGCTCCTCCAAATATTTCCGGGCAGCCGCCTCTCCTTCCTTACCGATTTCTGTTTGTTTCGCCATAACACTCGTTTGTCGCGAAGATAGGCTTTTATTCATTAATAATTGCCCATTATCAATTGACAATTGCCCATTATATCCAATCGGTCATCAAAGCTTGGTAGTCGCGTTACCAAAGCCTGGTAGTATCGCTACCGAAGCCTGGTAATCGTATTACCAAAGCTTGGTAGTCGCATTACCAAAGCCTGGTATCCTATCGCGAAATCTCTCGTTAGGCAAACGTGTCCCCAGTTAGAAATAATAGGCATACTTTAATATCCGATTGGGATTAAATAGATATTTTCGCGACAAGGAACACGAACAAAAAGAGAACAAAACATGATACAACCTTTCGACGATACGTATTTCATGCGGCAGGCCTTGACGGAAGCCCGTGCCGCGGCGGAAGAAGGAGAGGTACCCGTGGGCGCGGTCATCGTTTGCGACAATCGAATCATCGCGAGAGCCCACAATCAAACCGAACGCTTGAACGACGTAACCGCTCATGCGGAAATGTTAGCGATAACAGCCGCCACCGAAGCATTGGGGGCGAAATATCTGCAGAAATGCAGCCTATACGTGACAGTAGAACCGTGCGTGATGTGCGCCGGAGCGATCGGCTGGGCACAAATCAGCGAGATTGTCTATGGAACGTCCGATGAGAAAAGGGGATTCTCGCGCTTCGCCCCGAAAGCTTTCCATCCAAAGGCAACCGTAAAGAAAGGAGTACTGGAAGAGGAATGCGCGGAAGAGATGCGACGCTTCTTCCAACAGCGTCGCTGAAAAAGGGAAAGGGAAAGCAAGTTATTTCACTTCCTCGTAATCGACGTACTCGCCATCCTCCTCGGTAAAGATTTTCCGGCGACGATTCTGCCCTTGCCGTGGTTCGGCATTGACCGTTGTAGCGGAACGATGTCCAGACGATTGAGTCGCCTGACGATGTTGTCCATTAGCGCCGCGAACACTTGCGCCACCTCCAAAGAAAAGATTCTTCAAGGTACGGAACAAGGAGAAACCCAGCAAAAACACCAGCAGGAGAAAAATAAAAAATATAGCGAATAGAAACTTAAACATACGCAAAACAAATCTTATTCATGAAACGCGAAGATAAAGAATCTCAGCGATTCCTTCTGTTAAAAATAGACAAGACGATATAGAGCAAGATCGTGGCGGTAATACCAAGGCATCCCCAAAGCGCGACAAATAGAACAGCGCATACCACCAATATATAGCGCAGCTCATTCCCCTTCCACGCCCACGACTTCACTTTCAACGAAAACATCGGAATCTCCGACACCAATAATAACGACGTAGCGAACGCCAATATCATCACCACAACAGTAAACACACTTGCGTTCGTAATCGCCGCCAACGGCTCAAGCGCATAAGCGGCGGAAGCCCATAACAACGCATGGGCCGGCACCGGCAAACCGATAAACGAACTGGTCTGCCGCTCGTCGATATTGAATTTAGCGAGCCGCAAGCCGGAAAAAACCGGAATCACAAACGCCCAATAAGGAACGTATGCATTCAACGTCCCCAACGGCAAAGCGGCCGCGACATCACTCAGCAAATGGAATACGACAACACCGGGAGCGAAACCAAAGCTGATCACATCCGACAAAGAATCCAATTCCTTGCCCATCGGAGAGTAAGCCTTCAACAAACGAGCCGCGAAACCATCGCAAAAATCAAACACCGCGGCGGCCACGATCCATAGCAACGCCAGCCAAAGATCACCTTCCCAAGCCATAACGCTCGCCACGCAACCAGAGAACAAACTCAGGCAAGTAATCGTATTCGGAATGTATTTACGGAGACTCATCGGGGTAAACGAGCTATAGGAGTTTGATTCGCGGTTACTTTCTGATCCATCTCGACTAGCACCTCGGTACCAACCGGCAAAAACACATCCACACGCGATCCGAACTTGATGAAACCCATCTGCTCATCCACATGACATTTGTCGCCGGGCCGCGCATAAGTGACAATACGCCGGGCCATCGCCCCCGCCACCTGACGAGCCAAGACATCAATGCCACCTCGCGTCGTGATTACAATGGAAGAACGCTCGTTCTCCACGCTACTCTTCGGCAGATACGCCGCCATAAAACGACCATCCTGATGCGAGACGTGCTTCACGATACCATTCACGGGAAACCAGTTCGCATGCACATTGAAAATTGACATAAAAATCGAAATTTGCAAGCACTCCCGATGCAGGATCTCATTCTCCAT
>DXEN01000075.1 GCA_019114945.1 Candidatus Parabacteroides intestinigallinarum
ACCACCACCTGGACCTTCAACGAGTTGCTTACCTATAATAAGGATATCGACAGGCACCATGTAGACGTGCTGGTGGGCCACGAGAGCTACGATTACGAGTACAACTACCTGAAAGCCTCCATGAAGGACCAGAAATTCGCCGGCAATTACGAGCTGACGAACTACTCGAATATCAACACGACACCCACCTCGTACACGAACGAGTATAAGACGGAGGGGTATCTGTCGCGCTTGAATTATGATTACGACGATAAGTATTTCTTCTCGGCCTCATTCCGCCGGGACGGGTCCTCGCGTTTCTACAAGGAGTCGCGCTGGGGTAACTTCTGGTCGGTAGGCGGTGGTTGGCGCATCGACAAGGAGAAATTCATGCGTCAATTCCAGTTCCTGGACTTGCTGAAGCTAAGGGCCTCGTACGGTATGGTCGGCAACGACGATATCGGGGGATACTATCCGTGGCGGGCCACCTACGAACCCGCCCAGAACGCGGGCGAGGCGGGCTATATCCAGTCGTCGCTGGGCAACAAGGACCTGAAATGGGAGGTGTCACACAATCTGGACGTGGCGTTGGAGATGAGCTTCTTCAACCGCTATACGGCCACGGTGGAGTTCTTCAACCGCGAGTCGAGCAACTTGCTGTTCTCGGTTCCCCTCTCACCCTCCACGGGCGTGAGCAGCCAGGATATGAATACGGGAACGATGTATAACCGGGGCGTGGAGTTCGAGATCGGCGCCCGGATTTTCGAGCGGGACGATTTCACGTGGAATGTCAACCTCAACGGCACGCATATCAAGAACCGGATCACGGAGCTTCCGGTAGACCCGTTCGTGAGCGGGGTGCACAAGATAGAGGAAGGACACTCGCGCTACGAGTTCTGGCTACGCCAATGGGCGGGAGTAGACCCGGCGACCGGCAATAGCCTGTATGTACCGACCGCGGAGGCCCTGGAGGACTCGGAGTATCTGGTCACGGTAGATGGCAAGACCTATACGACCTCGCGCAACGAGGCGGAATTCGCCTACGCCGGCGAGTCGATGCCGAAATTGACGGGTGGCTTGTCCACGGATATCACGTACAAGGGCTTCAGCCTCTCGTTGTCGTTCTATTATCAATTGGGAGGTATGATGTACGACGCGACCTACGCGAACCTGATGTCGGCCGGCACGGGCTCCCTCTCCTACTCGAACCTGCACGTGGATATGCTGAACCGCTGGCAAAAGCCGGGCGACGTCACCAACGTGCCGCGTATCTCGAACGGAAGCGACGCCACGGACCTGGAGGCCGGTACCTCCACCCGCTGGTTGACAAGCTCGGATATGTTGGAGCTCTCGAACATCAACTTCGGATACACCTTCCCGGAGCACATGATCAAGCCATTGGGCGTACAAGGCTTGCAAGTGTATTTCTCCGCCGAGAATGTCTTCCAGATCACGTCGCGGCGAGGTAATTATCCGAAGCGGAACTCTTTCTCGGGCTATACGAGCAATGGCGATACCTATCTGCCGGCGCGCGTATTCACGATGGGTTTGAATGTTACTTTCTAACTTAAAAATAGCGTATCATGAAGAAAAATATCATAGCAACGTTACTGATCGGGGCGACATGCTTATGCGCCTCTTGTGGGGATGATTTTATGGAGACCAAGTCGACCGAGAACGTCGACCAGGAGCAGATGTTCGAGACCACCGAGGGTGGCATGATGGCCGTGAACGGTCTGCATAAACTAATGTACACGCCTTCCCTGTCCAGCACCTACGCGGAAGGCGGGTTCCAGACCTTTATGATCTGGCTGGACGTGATGGGCGAGGATTTGGTCTATACGGTGGCGAACGCCCAGTTCCAATCGCAAGCGAAATGGACGCTGCACCGCAACCCCACCTCCGGGCACCTGGAGTACCAATACGACCTGTTCTATATCATGATCGCGAACGCGAACATGATTATCTCGAATATCGATGGCGCCGAGGGCACGCAGGAGGAGAAGGATTACATCAAGGGGCAGGCGCTGGCCTACCGGGCTTTCGCGTATTTCAACCTCGTGCAATGCTGGGGATACCGCTACGAGCCGGATGGTGACAACTCGAAGCCGGGCGTGATACTCCGTACGGAGAACTCGACGGAGAACCTTCCGCGCGCTACGGTGGCGGAGGTCTACGAGCAAATCAACAAGGACCTGGACGAGTCCATCTCCTTGCTGGCCGGCGTCACGATCCAGAAAGAGAATAAGTCGCACATCGACGTGCACGTGGCGCGGGGCTTGAAAGCGCGCGTCCTGCTCACGCAAGGGAAATGGTTGGAGGCCGCGGAGATGGCGAAGCTGGTCGTAGAGCAATCCGGGGCGAAATTGCAGGATGATACCTACGTGACAACCGTCAACCGGATGAGCGACCAGACGAATACCGAATGGCTCTGGGGCAAGAAAGGGCAAGAGGACCAGGCGGGTACCTTGAAGGATTTCCATAGCTTCATGTCGAATAAGAACGCGAGCTACAACAAGAACACGCCGCGCGCGATTTACAACCTGCTTTACAACCGGATTTCCGATACCGACATCCGCAAGACCTTGTGGTTCCCGCGGGCGCAGGATCCGGAGACCTTGCCAAGGCCCATCACGCCTACGGGCGGACGTATCCGTAATTACATGGCGAACAAGTTCCTCCTGGCGGACGAGAACATGAAGTGCGGCGACGTGCCTTGGATGCGCTTGCCGGAGATGATGCTGATCGAGGCGGAGGGTTACGCCCGCGCCGGACGGTATCAGGACGCGGCGGACGCGCTCTATCCCCTGGCGCACCACCGGGACCCGGAGTACCAGCTTTCCACGAAAACCGGCGATGAGCTGATCGACGAGGTGATGTTCCAACGCCGTATCGAGCTTTGGGGCGAGGGATTCCGCTTCCTGGATTTAAAACGTTTGCACATGCCGCTGGACCGCGGCCCGAAAACCCGCGAGGAACTGGGATATAGCAACGACCCGTGGAACAACGACAACGTGATGCCCACCAACGTGGATCCGGAAGCCTCTAATTATAATATGTACGACGGACACCCCATGGGCGAGGAGAACCGCTATCGCGACGCGGACCACAAGGAGTGGCAATGGTTGTTCCCGCAAGACGAGATCGACGTGAATCCCTTGTGCGAGCAAAACCCGTTATAATGATGATTAAAAAAAAGAGAAGATGAGACGTAGATTGGCATTTTTGAGTGTATTTCTATGCTGGGCGATCGCTATGATCGCCCAACCGAAAGCGGAGGCTTACCCGTATGATTTAACTTATTTCCTCCCGAAAGGGAATTATACCTACAACCCGGACATCCCTACCCCCGAGCAGGCGCTCGGCTTCCAGATCGGGCAACAACACGCCGACTGGGGGCAGGTGGTCGCTTATATGAAAGCCCTGGCCGAGGCTTCGGACCGGGTGACCGTGCGCGAGACGGGGCGAACCTACCAATATCGCCCCTTCATCGAGGTGACGATTACCTCGCCGGGGAATCAGGGGAATATCGACCGAATCAAGGAGGAGCATCTGGCCCTGACGGACGCGAGCCGCTCCGGGTCGATGGACATCAACCAAATGCCAGTGGTCGTCAGCCTGGTGTGCTCCATCCATGGCAACGAGCCATCGGGCGTGAACGCCTCCCTGGCGGTAGCCTACTTCCTGGCCGCGGCCCAAGGGGGCGATATCGATGACTTGCTGGAAAAGACCGTGATATTGATAACCCCGGGCGCCAACCCGGACGGTATCAACCGCTTCGCCTCGTGGGTGAACACCTCGCGGAGCCACACGAACGTGAGCGACCTGAACTCGCGCGAGTTCCAGGAGCCTTGGCCCTCCAGCCGCACGAACCATTATTGGGCGGATTGCAACCGCGATTGGTTGATGCTCCAACATCCGGAGGGACGGAACGGCGTGGACACCTACATGAATTGGTTGCCCAACCTGCTGGCGGACTTGCACGAGCAAGGCTCGGCCCGCCCCTACTATTTCAGCCCGGGCCATCCGAAACGGATTCATGATTTGGTGACGGACGAGAACCAAGCCTTCGCGCATAAGGTGTCCGAGTCCGTGGCGGAGCAGCTGGACCAAATCGGCACGCTCTATTACTCGAAAGAGGGATACGACGATTATTATATGGGAAAAGGAGCCGCCTACGGCGACATACACGGCTCGATTTGCCTCTTGTACGAGCAAGGGACATCGCGCGGTCATCTGAGGGAGACCAAGAACGGCCTCCGCGCCTTCGCCTGGACGGTGCGCAACCAGGCGTATGGCTCCTACGGGACGATTTTTGCCGGCTACCGGATGCGCGAGGATTTGCTGAACTACCAACGCGATTTCTTCCGGAACGTGAAGAACGAGGTGGCGAAGCAAGCGGTGAAAGGCTACGTGTTCGACACGAGAGGCTCGCGGGCCATCGCCTACCACTTCCTGGAGAATATGGGACACCACCGGATAAACGTGTATCGCCTGGCGAAGAACACCACCGTGGACGGGAAAGAGTTCAAGGCGGAGGACGCCTACATCATCCCGGTGGACCAGAAGTTCAACGCGATGATACGGACCGTGATGGAGAACGTCACCGAGTACGAGGATAGCGTATTCTACGACATCTCCACCTGGACCTTCCCGCACGCCTTCAACCTGCGCTACGCGCCGGTGAAAAGTACCGCGGGCCTGGTGGGCGACCTCGTATCGGCCAACGCGTTCACGCCGGGCAAGGTAATCGGCGGGAAGAGCGAGTACGGGTACATCTTCACGAACGTGGAGTTCTACACCCCGAAAGTGATTTACGAGCTGCTGCGCGAGGGCGTCAACGTGCTGGCGGGCAACCGCCCGTTCCATTTCCGCTCGGGCGACGTCGAGATGGAGATGGGCTACGGCACCATCCTCGTACCGGCCCGGAACCAGCCGCTCTCGCCCGACGAGCTTTACACGCGCGTCACCCGCCTGGCGGAGGAGGCCGGCGTGGATATCTACTCGGTCCGGACGGGATTGATGGACGACGTGGACCTGGGAAGCCCGGCCTATCAGCCGCTGGTATTGCCGGAGGTAGCCATACTGGTGGGACGCTCGATGGGCATCCCCGACTCGGGCGAGGCCTGGTTCTTGCTGGACCGCCGCTTCCAGATGCGCCCCACCCTGATAGAGGCCACCACGACGTTGACGCCCAAGAAGCTACAACGCTACAACGTGATTATCCTGGCGAACGGTGTGCCCGCGCTCACGAAGAGCTCGGAGAAGGCGCTGAAAGACTGGGTAGCCGCGGGCGGCACGCTAATCGCCTCCGGGAAAGCGTATAAGTGGGTGGACGAGGCCGGCATCCTGCCCATCGAGGTGAAAGACGCCTCCCATAAAGAGGACTCCACGGCTTACCGCGCTTTCGCCGAGAAGAAAGAGGCCGACGCGGGCAACGACATCGACGGCGTGTTCCTGAACGCGCGCCTGGACATCTCGCACCCGCTGGCATGGGGATACGACCAGCCGGAGCTCGCCGTGCTGAAGAAGAACAACATCATCTTCGAGAAGAACGCCGACCCGTACGTCTCCCCGTTGCACTATACGGACAAGCCCCACTTGTCGGGCTTCCTGTCCGCCAAGAACGAGGGATTGCTGGAAGGGACACCCGCCGTGTTCGCCAAGAAATACAAGAGCGGTTCGGTGGTGGTGTTCGCGGACGATATGAACTTCCGTTCCTACTGCTTCGGGACCAGCAAAATGTTCATGAACGCCATTTTCTTCGGAAAATGTTTCTAAGGGAATTCCGACAGAATGACTAATTTCGCGCTATCAATTCGTAGAGTGAGAAATTAGTATATGAAGAAATACCTTTTAGCCGGCGCCCTATCGACGCTCTTGGTCAGCTGCGAGGGGCAAAACGCGCGTACGGCCGGCGACGCGCGAATCGAGCCCGTATCCATCATCCGATTCGACAAGGCGCTGTTCCGCCTGGTCGAGTCGGGTGATACGGCTCTTTGGCCCGGATTGGCGGACCAGTACCCGGAGATGCTGCGCGTCCTGGGGCAAGGCGTCCTGAACCTGCGCTCGGCGGAGGCGCCCGGCTTCCTGGGCAAGACGCTCCGCTACTACTCGGAACCCACCTTGCGGGCGCTCTACCGCGACGCCATCGAGCGCTACGATTCCATCCCCGACATCGAACGCGCGCTGGGGCAAGGCTTCGCCTACCTGCGCACGCATTTCCCCGCCGCGCGGATACCGGCGGTGTACATGCACGTATCCGGGCTGAACCAGAACGTCCTGGCGGGCGATAGCCTGCTCTCGCTTTCCATCGATAAATACATGGGCGCGGACTACCCGCTGTACCAGGAATTCTTCTACGACGCGCAACGCTCGCTCATGCGCCCGGAACTGGTCGCCCCGGATTACATCGCGGGATGGCTCATGTCCGAGTTCCCCTTCGAGGGGCGCGAGAACGTGCTGCTCGACCGGATGGTGTACGAGGGCAAGATTAAATACCTCGTGGCGGAGGCGCTGGGCATCGACGACGAGGCCCTGCTGATGGGCTACACGCCCGAGGCGCTGGAGTGGTGCGAGCGGCACGAGGGAGCCATCTGGACCGGGATGATCGAGCGCAAGCACCTCTATACGCCCGACCTGCTCACCACCTCCCAATACTTCGAGGACGCGCCCACCGCCGTGCTCGCCGAGGGCGCCCCCGGACGGCCGGGCGTATGGATAGGCTGGCAAATCGTGCGCCGCTATATGGAGGAGACCGGATCCACGCCCGAGGCGCTGATGCGGAACACCGACGCGCAAGCCATCCTGACGGGCTCCAAATACAAACCTCAATAAAAACAATTCACTATGGAACAACTGAAGACAGCCCTTTTCGACTTCGATGGCGTGATAGCCGACACGGAACCGATCTACGACGCCTATTGGGACGAGGCGGCGACGCGCTACGGCGTGGGCATCGAGCGTTTCTCCCAACTCATCAAGGGCACCACGATGCGATACATCCTGGATAAATATTTCGCCGACCGCACGGAGGCGTTCAAGCGGATGGTCGCCGAGGAAAGCGACGCGTTCGAGCGGACGATGCCCTTCCCGCCCCTGCCCGGGGCGCTCGAATTCCTGCGCGCGCTGCGGGAGCGGGGCACGCGGACGGGCCTGGTCACCAGCTCGGAGGAGGAGAAAGTACGGCGCATCCTCACGGTCATGCCCTTGGAGGGAATGTTCGATACCGTCGTACACGCCGGCCGCGTGAAGCGCGGGAAGCCCGCCCCGGACTGCTACCTGCTCGCGGCGAGCGACCTGGGCGTACGCCCCGCGGATTGCCTCGTGTTCGAGGACTCGCTCAACGGCATCCAGGCGGGCAACGCCGCGGGTATGCGCGTCATCGGCGTAGCCTCCACGAATCCACCCGAGGCGCTGCGCGACAAGGTATTCGACGTCATCCCCGACTTCAGGGGAAAGACGTTCGACGATTTCCTGCGCTGGCAAGCCTGAGAAAACCTTCGGGTCGGCCCGAAAACCCCGCCGAGCCCTCGGAGAAACCTTCGGGCCGACCCGAAACCCCGCCGAGCCCTCGAAGAGACCTTCGGGGCGACCCGAAACCCCGCCAGACCCTCGGACAGACCTTCGGAGCGACCCGAAACCTTCCCCGAACCCTCGGAGAGACCTTCGGGCCGACCCGAACCCCCGCCGAGCCCTCGAAGAGACCTTCGGGGCGACCCGAAACCTTCCCCGAACCCTCGGACAGACCTTCGGGGCGACCCGAAACCTTCCCCGAGACCTCGGACAGACCTTCGGGGCAAAACAAAGGCCCCTCCGAGAGCTCGGAGAGGCCAGCGCGGAGCGACAACGCTCCTATCCATTAAAACGTATATCCCGCGCGCACGCCGATAAGCGCCTGGTCAAAATCCTTGATGATATTATACTTCACCTCCAGGCCCACGGTGATGTTGTCGGTAGCGTACACCTCGCCACCCAGACCGACGTTCACGCCGAAGCGGGTGAAATTCTGGGAAAGGCCGTGCCCAACGTCCCATTTCCAGAAAGAGAGATCCAAGCCCGCCAAGGGATAGAAACCGAACATATCGCTCAGCTTCACCAGATAGTGGGCGTTCAGGTCGATCGCCCACGTGCTGTGGTGATCGTTCTTCACGAAATAGGTCAGCTCCGGATTGATACGCACCTCGTCCGTGATGTTGTAGCGGTAATCGACCCCGAGCGTGGCGTTCTTCGAATCGAACCCGTAACCAATGTTAAACCCCAAGGCAGACTGCCCTTGCTCCGTTTGCGCGTAAGCGCCCAGGCTGACAACCGCCAGCAGGAGCATCATTACTAACTTTTTCATACGCATTACTTTTTAAGTTAGACATTAAGATTAATTGAAAAGAATTCATTTCACTTCCAGCCGCTCGCCGGCGCTCCGCACGATGGAGCGGTAATACTCCTCGTCGTAGCCGGGGAAATCGGGCGACGCGGGCAAGCCGTACGGATTGCGCTTGAACTGCCCGTCGGCCTCCTTCTTCACGTTGCCGTCGATGTATTTCACCAGCAGGTACTCGCCCAGCTTCTTCCAGCGGGCGGTGGCGGCGTCGGCGGTCGTCGTGCTGAACCACGTCAGGAACTTGATAGCCTCGGCGGGATCCTTGGCATAAAGCTCCTGGGCCGCCTTGTCGATGGCGGGGATGGTCTTCTCGTAACCGCCCTCCAGCTCGTTCTGTACCTTGCGGATGTCCTCTATCATGAAGCTGTATTTATGGTAGGCCATGTTCGCCACCCAGTTGTGCATCCAGAAGGCGGACGTCCACGAGAAGTTCAGCAGGTCGCCGTTCCCCACGCGGTAGCACTCCGGCACGCTCGTCGACGAGGCGTAGACGGGGTTGAACACGGTCATATCGGCATCGTCCACGCCGAACCACAGGATGCCGCCGATCGCGTCGGGCAGCCAATTCCGCATCTGCGGCACGATGACGAAGCCCGTCTGCTGCGTAGCGATGGCGCGCTCGTTCACGTACGTCTTCCCATCGACCTCGAAATTCATCGGGCGCCAGCGATAGGGCACCTTGTACGGCCCGGCGCCGGCGTCTTTCGTCATATCGAGGTCCGTTCCCTCGTAATGGTCGCGCATGGCGTTCTGCACGTCGCGCACGGAGAGCTTGCGGTCCGGCTTGATGTAGAGCGGCATCGGCTCCTTCGAGAGGTCGCCTTTCACGAAATCGGCGTAGCGGTCCATCGTCTTGTCGTACTTGCGGAAGAACGACCACACGCGGGCCTCGCATCCCCGCAAGGCGCTGAAATCGTACGGGCAATACGCCTTAGCGAAGCTGAAGTCCTCGTCCTTTCCCTTGAAATATCCTTTCTCGCGGGCGAACGACACCACGTCGGGGGCGTAGAGGCAATTCTCCTTATCGTCGAATGGAATCTGCTGGATGCGCGATTGGTTGGCGTGCGCCGCTACGCAATCGTCGGGGATGCGGATGGCCACCCACACGGCGCCCTTGTTGCCCGGTCCCTTGCCGACCATCTCCATCACCCACGCCTCGTTCTTGTCGGCGATGGAGAACGTCTCGCCACCGCTGTAATAGCCATACTCGCGCACGAGCGTCGTCATCACATCGATCGCCTCGCGGGCGGTCTTGGAGCGTTGCAGGGCGACGTAAATCAGGCTACCGTAGTCCATGATGCCCGTCGTATCCACCAACTCGCGGCGACCGCCGAAGGTGCTCTCCGTAATCGCCACCTGATGCTCGTTCATGTTGCCCACCACGGAATAAGTCCGCTCCACCTGCGGGATCCGTCCCAGGGGTTTGCCCGTGTCCCACTCCTTGATATCCAGCATAGCGCCTTTCGGCCACGTGGCGGCGGGCCAATGGTACATCTCGCCATACAGCGTATGCGAGTCCGCCGCGTAACTAATCATCACCGAGCCGTCTACCGAGGCCTTCTTCCCCACCAGCAAGCCGGTGCAGGCGAACGCCTCCGCCCCCGATAACAGGGCGGCGCAGACGGCGAATAAAATACCTTTCTTCCTCATGTTTCTATCGTATTAAATAATAAATGGTTAAGCGAACAACAACATATACGCCCCCGCGCCGCAGCAATACCCAATCAGGGCCAGCGCCGTGAAGCGTTTCGTATAATACATGAAATCGATTTTCTCGATACCCATCACCGTGACACCCGTGGCGGAGCCGATAATCAGGATGCTGCCTCCCGTCACGGCGCAATAGGCCAGGAAGGTCCAGAAACCGCCATCCGCCACGAAATACTGGGCGTAAGCGGGAAGGTTCGCCGCCTGCTCCACCACCGGGTACATACCCATCGTAGCGGCCACCAGCGCCACGTTGTCCACGAACGACGACATCATGCCGATCGCGAAACTAATCAGGTAAGGCTGGTGGACATGCTCGTCCAGGAAGGAGGACATCATGCCCAGCTGGCCGGAAGTCTCCAACGCCCCGACGGCCATCAGGATGCCCAGGAAGAAGAAAATCGTAGCCAAATCCACGTTCGGCAGCAGGCGGGAGATACGCAATTTCTGCGACTCGTGCATATGCAGCTTGCTATACATCAAGTCCGTATACAGCCACAAGATGACCAATCCCGCCAGGACTCCCAGGAAGGGCGGCAAGTCCGTCACCATCTGGAAAACCGGCACCAAGGCCAACGACAAGACGCCGATCACGAAGATAATACGCCGCGAGCGCGCCGGAATCTCGGGGATGTACTCGTCCGGTTGGTCCTCCTCGCTCATCACGCGCAACACCGCCCCTTTCTTGAACAACCAGAAATGGGCGATGGTCAACGGCACCAACAGATTGATCAGGGCCGGGATGAAGACGTGCGAGATTTGATGAAGCGCCGACACGTTGCCGCCTACCCAGAGCAAGATGGTCGTCACGTCGCCAATCGGCGACCACGAGCCGCCGGCGTTCGCCGCGATAATCACCATGCAAGCGTATTTCATCCGGTCCGTACGATCCGGCACCAGCTTCCGCAGCACCGCCAGCATCACGATAGCCGCCGCCAGGTTGTCCAGCAACGCCGAGAAGAAAAAGGCCGCGAAACTGATATACCACAGCAGCTTCCGCTTATTCGAGGTGCGGATATATCCGGTGACCGACCGGAAACCACCGTGCTTGTCCACCAAGTCGACAATCAGCATCGTACACATAACGAAGAACAACGTCTCGGATACATTCCCCAAATGGTAGACAATCGACCGGTTCGTGATGAAATCCACGAATTGCTCATGCAACGACAATTTAGCCACCTCAGGGTTCTGCGTCAGATATTCCTGGAAAATCGGGTTGGAGCGCTCCACGAAAATGTGGTACGCGTCAAACATCAAAATCATCCACATCGAGATCGCCATGAACAAAGCGATGGCCGCCTTATTCACTTTGATCTTATCCTCCAAGGCTATTCCCAGAATGCCCACGACAAAAATTACAGGCAATAAAATAAACATACAATCATCTTTTTTTAATTCAACCTTACTATCTCATCTAATCATTTCACTCGTTCGTTCGCGCGCGATCCTCAGGTCGTCTTCTTCTGTCCGGATTATCACCGCTCAAAAGTAACAAAAAAGCCAACACCCACACAGTGCCGGCTCTACAAAAATTTGTCCTAAACACCACGAAAACGACTTACTCCTCAATCTCCGGTTGCAGGAAATCCACGAAGCAAAGCCCCGCGAGCGCCGTTCCGTAACGTTTCTCGATCGTGATTCCCTCGGTGATGAAGTTCAACTCGCCCAAATAGTATTTGCCATACGTTTTCTGGTGAAGATCGTTGATGACACGAATCAGACGGGACTCCAACTCCTCGATAAGATAGCGCCCGCTCACCTCGCAAACAAGACCGCCCACTTTCTCGTCGAAGTTCTCGTCCTTATACATCCAAGCGTACACCACTCCCGCGGATACGAACTCGTCCTGGTATCCGTGCGACACCGCCATAATCGTCTTCATTTCCGAACCGAAAGGAGGAAGATCGACCTCGTCCATACTCACCAAATGCGCCGTAGCGGGAATCACCGAGGAATAGGTCATGATGTTGAAATCAGAGATCCCCGCATCATAAAGAGCCATGTGGTACGAGCCCGCGTGCTTCTCTAAATCCGACTCGCCACTTCCTTTTGTAATAAAAAAGGTGTTTGGAATTAAATTCCCAACTTTCTTTACCATCTACTAATCTGTTTTACTAAATGAATAAACGCTAAGAGACCGCGAAAATAGGAACTTTCGCGATACGAGGCACATTGTTTGCCTCACAAAACTTCCCCCGCAAACATATTTTCACTAAAATACGCCCGAAGGAAAATCCAATTTCTCCCGGAGAAACATTTTGTTTCATCCGGATGAACATTTTGTTTCTCCCGAATGAAACAAAATGTTTCCTCACGAGAAAAAATTATCCGCCTTGCGCTTGGTTTATTGAAAATAATCACTACTTTTGCACCCGCAATCGGATAAGAAATCCGGCAAGCCCCTCGGAGAGACGAGGAGCGCTAAAAATAAGGGCAGTTACCAGAGTGGCCAAATGGGGCAGACTGTAAATCTGCTGGCTTACGCCTTCGGTGGTTCGAATCCATCACTGCCCACCCTCCTTCCAAAAAGAGGCTGTGTCGATATTTATTGACACAGCCTCTTTTATTTGCCCCCCGACCTTGAGGCCGAGAGCGTTTATTCCAGCGCCATGGTTCCCCGCTCCAAGGCTATCGAGGCGCTCGCCGGGGTCGCTTTCCGCGTACAATAATCAAACTCCGTGGATTTCTCACCGCTGAAAGACTCCCATTTCAATTTCAATTTCACGGTCTGCCCGTTCGTATCAGGGAGGCTATCCAACTTAAAGGCGACCAGCCCGTCCGCCCATCTACCACCCGCGCCGTCGCCAAAGGCGTTGTGCCGGAATTCCACCTCGTACGGCTTCTCCGGGTCCTGGCTCATCAACAGATTGACGAGGTGCGAAGTGTTCCCTCCATAACGAGTCCTGAAACGCAAGGTCAGATAGCCATCCTCGGCTATCGTCACCCAATCGTTCACGATTTCCACGGGATCATGGCCATAATAGGAGTCGTCGACATTTAAATCATACTGGACCAGCATTCGCTTCGTGAGGATACTATCAATCCAATTCACATAGACCGCTTGATCGTAACCCCCGCTCGATTCGGTCGACTTATCGAAATTGGTCAACGCCCTCACCTCCTTATCGCCAAAAGGAGAAGTAGAAAGGTTGACAGGTAGCAAGGTCGTGCTATCGTCCAATTGCAGATAAACCCCATCGGCTACCGGCTTCACCGTCACCAAGGCGTTTGGCAACACCTTGCTATAATAATTATCGTCGTCGTCATCCAAACACGATTGGAATCCCACGCAACAAGCCAACGCCACGCATCCCGCGATCCATCTCTTTCCATTCAATAACAGGCTTCTCATACTCTTTTCTTACGTTTTTACACATTCAACAAATAATTATTCTCGCTATCATTATCTGTACGGAAAAACGCGCATCGAGTAAAAAAGGCTGCACATCGAGATGTTAATTTAATCAAATTTCCCTCCTACTCTACGACATATTTATAATTATAATAATTATACTCAAACTGATAGGTATAGGTATTCGTCACACCCGAGGAATAGTCATTCGCCTCGACCGTCATGCCCGTAATATAATCGCCCACGGTCGTATAGGAGAAGGTGTATTCCGCGTTCACGGCGCTCTCGTTCGGCACCGTGTACGTATAAGCCCGCTTGGGCAGGTTCCGATTCTGGGTGCCATACAACAAGTTCAAGGGCGAAACGACCTCGAAACCGACCGGAGCGAAAGTGCCAATCACCCGGAACGGGAAATTAGCCGGAGCCTCCGCTACCTCGTTATATTCATACCGCATCTCCCGATTGTCCTGGGACTGAGCGAACAAGACCACATTGCCATTCTCCCACGTGTATTTCTCATACTCCGGATACATCCGTTCCTCGTACCCCGCGTAACCCGCCTCATCTTCCCGCGGCCAGCGAGCCGTCCAGGCGGTCCGCGTCAACGACGATCCCGCGTATTGATACACGTACTCATCGCTCACGTACACCTCGTTGCTCGCATAGGGATTTTCCTTGGAAACGGTCATCCGTGTAATCACGTTGCCACTCAACGTATACTCCGCGGTCGTCGTCCCCGAACCCGTATTCGTCACCGTAAATTTATCGCCGGCGTAAATAAACAACAGGTTCTGAGTCCCGGAAAAGCGTATATTCGACAAATTCCCCTCGCCCGTGTAATTTATGTCAGCGGTAAAAAGCGGAGTCGTCCCCCCATTTTGATAACAGGATATTTTCGTTACCTTATTCAATACGGGAGCGACTGGCGTATCGTCGTCGCCGCAAGCGGTCAGGGCGGCCACTCCAATCCACAACAAAAACAAATGCTTTCTCATCCTTCTTTCCTTTTTGATTCTACACGGAACAAAAGTAAGGTTTTTCGATGAATCCGCGGCGATGTAACCTATTTTAAGAGTTTATAGTTGAAAGAATATGCGCAAAAGCATAGTTTTGCTTCAACAAAATCTAAAATTGAATAACATGAAAATAAAACAACTGACCGTGGCGACGCTGCTTCTCCTGCTCGCCACCTCATGCGGCGAGAAACGACAGGATTTCCCGTTCCGGAATCCGGATCTTCCCTTGGAGGAACGAATCGACGACTTGCTATCCCGCTTGACCCCGGAGGAAAAAGTAGGACAGATGATGAACACCACACCCGCGATCGAGCGATTGGGCATTCCCGCTTACGATTGGTGGAACGAGGCGCTCCATGGTGTGGCGCGGGCCGGGCAAGCTACCGTGTTTCCACAAGCGATCGCCCTCGCGGCTACTTTCGACGACGAGGCCGTACACGAGACGTTCACCATGGTGAGCGACGAGGCACGCGCCAAATACCATCAATACCAACGCGACAAGGAATACGACCGCTATAAGGGCCTGACCTTTTGGACGCCCAATATCAATATCTTTCGCGACCCACGCTGGGGGCGCGGCATGGAGACGTATGGCGAGGATCCTTATCTGACCGAGAAAATGGGTGTCGCCGTCGTACGCGGCTTACAAGGTGATGATCCAGCTTACCTCAAGACGCACGCCTGCGCTAAACATTATGCCGTACATAGCGGCCCCGAATGGAATCGCCATGAATTCGACGTGGAAGTCTCGCCCCGCGACTTGTACGAGACCTATCTGCCCGCTTTCGAGGCGTTGGTGAAAGAAGCGGACGTGCAAGAGGTCATGTGCGCTTACAACCGTTTCGAGGGAAAACCCTGCTGTGGAAGCGACCGATTGCTGATCGATATTTTACGGAATGGCTGGGGATACGATGGCATCATCGTATCCGATTGTGGCGCCATCAACGATTTCTGGCAGAAAGATAAAAACACGCCGCGCCATGAGACGCATCCGGATGCCGAGAGCGCCTCGGCGGATGCCGTCTTGAGCGGCACGGATTTGGAATGTGGCGATAGCTATAAAGCGCTGATCAAGGCAATGGCCGACGGTAAAATCACGGAGGCGGACTTAGATGTATCATTGCGTCGTTTACTCAAAGGGCGTTTCGAGCTGGGCATGTTCGATCCGGACGAGCGGATGCCATACGCTCGAATCCCTTACAGCGTAGTAGAAAGCCCCGAACACGTAGCGAAGGCCTTGGAGATGGCACGCAAAAGCATTGTCTTGCTGAAAAACAAGAATAACTTGCTGCCATTAAGCAAAGAACTCCGGAAGATAGCGGTTGTCGGTCCGAACGCGCTCGACTCTACGATGCAATGGGCCAATTATAACGGTTTCCCGACGAAGACCGTAACCATCTTAGAAGGCATACGAGAAAAGGTACCCAATACGAATGTTATTTACGAGTTAGGATGCGGTCACACCGCCGATTTCGTCATGAAAGACTTAGGTGGCTATATCACCTCCGCGGCCGGACAAGGATTCGCTTCCGAGTTCTTCAACAATACAGACTTCAGTGGCGCACCCGTTTACACGGGATTGGCGAAAGAACTACATTACACAACCGGCGGCAATACGCAATTCGCCCCGAACGTAAACCTCACCCATTTCTCGGCTCGCTTTACCGGTGAATTCGAGGCTCCGATGGATGGCGCTATCGAGCTTAAGCTATCCGGCAACGACGCTTTCCGCCTTTATATAGGTACAGAAAAGGTCGCCGAAGTATGGGAAAACGAGTATGGAGCGGAAAAGGCCTATACGCTGAACGCGAAGAAGGGCGAGAAATATCCGATCAAGATCGAATATATGCAACGCCTTGGCAGCGCGGATTTAAACTTCTCGATCGGCGTTCCTACGCCTGTCGATTACCGAGGAACCGCCGATAAGGTAAAAGATGCCGACGTAATCCTGTTCGTAGGAGGCATCTCGCCCCGCTTGGAAGGCGAGGAAATGCCAGTCGACGCGGAGGGATTCCGCAAAGGCGACCGCACGAACATCGAACTGCCCACCGTCCAGAAAAAGATGATCCAAGCGCTGGTGGCCACCGGTAAACCGGTTGTCTACATCGTATGTACGGGTAGCGCCTTGGCGTTGAATTGGGAGAACGAGCATGTCGACGCGATCGTGAACGCTTGGTATAGCGGTCAGCAAGGAGGCAAAGCCGTAGCCGACGTGCTGTTCGGCGATTACAATCCGGCCGGCCGCTTGCCAATTACCTTCTATAAGTCAGTAGAGCAGCTTCCGGACTTCTTGGATTATTCCATGAAAGGCCGCACCTATCGCTACATGACTCAAACACCGCTCTACCCGTTTGGATATGGATTGAGTTATACAACTTTCGCTTACGAAAACGCGAGGTTATCGAAAGACCGAATCAGTACGGACGAGCCTGTAACACTCTCTTTCGACGTCACCAACACGGGTAAACGAGACGGCGATGAGGTAGCGCAGATTTACATCAAGAACCCAAACGATCCCAACGGACCAATCAAGGCGCTGAAAGCGTTTAAGCGTGTCCACGTCAAAGCAGGCGAAAGTCAATCCCTTAGCGTAACGTTAGCATCTAAAGCTTTCCAGTCGTTCAACGATAATACACAAACCATGGAAGTCCGCCCGGGCAACTATCAAATTCTATACGGAGGTTCTTCCGCGGACAACGACCTGCAAAGGATTAACATTATAATCGAATAAGCGAAAAGAGAATGTGTCTAATATAATTTTACAGAACATAGGTGCATGAACAATTTAACATAGGTGTGTTGCCCCACGCACCTATGTTCTTTGGCCAACGCACCTATGTTCATTTTCCGAGAATCTTTATTATCTTTCAAAAGGGTACAAAAAAAGGGGAACCGACATCACGTCGCCACCCCTCCCTAAACTTAAACGCCAAAACTAAATCTAAACAAAAAACACAAATAATGATAATATCTTTACTTCTTCTGTTTTTCCTTCTTTTTATTATGTCCCATAAACTCACGAACAAATTTAAACTCAGCTTCTCTATATTTGTAAAGCTTCTCAGGAGAAAGTATTTGCTTAAACTTCTTGTAATACTCCTTTTCCAACTCCGCCTCTTTAATCTCTACTTCCAGGCATTTATCAATTACCTCGTTGTAATCGGCATCTGTTGGATTCTCCTTCGAACGAACCTGCTTCGTAAGTTTTCGGCACTCACGTCCCACTTCAAAACGCTTTTTTCGCAACTCATCACATAGAGGTATAAAACGCTCCGCTTCTTCCGGCGTAAGCCCCACCTCTGTCACTATAAAAGCATTCCTTCGTGCCTCGAACGCTTCCTTGTCAAAGGACTTCCGATCTTTTCTCGCCTCTTGAGCACTTACGCTAAATGAGGTCTGAACTAAAATCACTGCAAATGTAATGAAAAATATTTTACGCATATCAACTTTGAATCAAAAAATATCCAACAATCCACACTTTTAACTTTTATTCAGAATACTCCAATTCATCGCTTTCGCTCATAAGGTAGTTTGTATATTGAGTTTCAAGGTATTCCAAGTATTCCTCGTCTTCATCATCGATAGCCTCCAACGATTCAACAGGAATCTTCGTATCTACCAATAAGGAGTCCGCCGCCGCGTTTCCATTCAGAGCCTCGTCACCCACTATCGCCTCGAAAAACAAACCTAACCCCGCGAATACAGCCGCCATATATAACCACGGACGAATGCGATCCAATAACGAGATTGGTTTCTCTTCCTCGCGAGGCTTTTCCGGAAGCTGGCTCATAATCCGCTCCGTGAGTCCTTCCATATACCCATCAGGTACACGGAAAGGATTGGTTCTTTCCAAGCGATCCAGGTTGTTTTCTTCTTTTTTCATACTTTTTCTCTTTTGTACTGTTTTTGACACGAACCGAGGCAAAAGGTTTAAAGCTCTTTCGTTAAAAACTCCTCGATTTTTTTTACGGCATGATGATAAGAGGCTTTCAAGGCACCAACGGAAGTTCCCAAGATATCGGACATCTCCTCGTATTTCATCTCATCAAAGTATTTCATATTGAAAACCAATCGTTGTTTTTCAGGCAATGTAAGAATCGCGTTCTGCAACTTCAACTGGATCTCGTCTCCATTGAAATACGCATCGCTTTTCAAACGTTCCAATAAAAACACATCAGCGTCATCGATCGATACGTTATTTATGCTCCGCTGTTTGTTCAAGAAAGTAATGCACTCATTGATCGCGATCTTGTAAAGCCAAGTAGACAGCTTCGCCTCGCCCCGAAAAAGATCTATATTCATCCATGCTTTCAAGAACGTATTCTGGAGCAAATCATTCGCATCCTCATGATCCAGCACCATCTTTCGGATTTGCCAATACAACTTCTCGTCATACAAGCCAACGACCCGCGCGAAAGCCTCACGCTGCTTGGCCGGATCATGAAGTAACGCCACAATTTCTTCTTCTGTATAAGATTGCATCTTCTCTTCTTTGTGGAAGTGCCCAGAACAGGACTCGAACCTGCACGATCGCAAAATCACTCGCACCTGAAACGAGCGCGTCTACCAATTCCGCCACCTGGGCTTTTTCATCGATCAGCGAAATCTAATTTCTCCAATCGGGTATGCAAAGATAATTGTTTTTTCGAATAACCCCACGATACGTGAGCAAAAAACAAGAAACGGCCGTCCCTTTCGGAACGGCCGTTTCTTATATATTTACAAACGGGAGTTGATTACATCATACCACCCATTCCGCCACCCATGCCCGGGTTCATTGCGGGAGCGGCGGGAGTTTCCTCTTTCTTCTCGGCGATCACGCACTCAGTCGTCAGGAACATACCCGCGATAGAAGCAGCGTTCTCCAACGCTACACGCGTAACCTTGGCCGGATCGATCACACCCGCGGCACACAAGTTCTCGAAGCGATCGGCGCGTGCGTTGTAACCGAAGTCGCCCTTGCCTTCCTTCACTTTCTGAACAATAACAGCGCCTTCCTTACCCGCGTTAGCGACGATCTGGCGCAACGGCTCCTCGATCGCACGCTTAACGATCTCGATACCCGTCGTCTCATCCTCGTTATCGCCCTTCATGCCTTCCAAAGCCTCGATCGCACGGATGTAAGCGACACCACCACCGGGAACCGTACCTTCCTCGATAGCCGCACGCGTAGCATGCAAAGCATCGTCTACACGGTCTTTCTTCTCCTTCATCTCAACCTCCGACGGAGCGCCTACGTAAAGAACCGCTACGCCACCAGCCATCTTGGCCAAACGCTCTTGCAGCTTCTCCTTATCGTAATCAGAAGTCGTATTCTCCATCTGGATCTTGATCTGACCGATACGAGCCTGGATAGCCTCCTTGTCGCCAGCGCCATTTACGATCGTAGTCGTATCCTTATCTACCGTTACCTTCTCAGCGGTACCCAGCATATCCATCGTAGTGCCTTCCAGCTTCAAGCCCTTCTCCTCAGAAACAACCGTACCACCGGTCAATACGGCGATATCCTCCAACATCGCTTTCCGACGATCGCCAAAGCCCGGAGCCTTTACAGCGCAAATCTTCAAAGAACCACGCAAGCGGTTTACTACCAAGGTAGCCAAAGCCTCGCTATCGATATCCTCGGCGATGATCAATAACGGACGACCGCTCTGAACAACCGGCTCCAAGATAGGCAGCAAGTCTTTCAATACAGAGATCTTCTTATCGTAAATCAAGATATACGGATTCTCCATCTGGCACTCCATCTTTTCCGTATCCGTTACGAAATAAGGAGAGATATAACCGCGATCGAATTGCATACCCTCTACCACGTCAACCGTAGTCTCGGTACCCTTCGCCTCCTCGACCGTGATAACACCTTCTTTCTTCACCTTCTGCATAGCCTCGGCGATCAACTTACCAATAGCCTCATCGCCATTCGCGGAGATTTTAGCCACATGCTCGATCTTCTCGAACTTATCACCTACCTCCTCGGCCTGGTCTGCGATACTCTCGACTACCTTAGCGACGGCCTTATCTATACCACGCTTCAAATCCATCGGATTAGCGCCAGCGGTAACATTCTTCAAACCTACACCGATAATAGCCTGTGCCAAAACCGTAGCGGTAGTCGTACCATCACCGGCGTTATCGTTTGTCTTTGAAGCGACCTCTTTTACCAGTTGAGCGCCCATGTTCTCGAACGGACAAGCCAACTCAACCTCTTTAGCGACCGTCACACCATCTTTCGTGATTTGAGGAGCGCCAAACTTCTTCTCGATAATCACATTACGACCTTTCGGGCCTAATGTTACTTTTACCGCGTTCGCCAACTCATCCACGCCTTTCTTCAGAAGGTCGCGGGCATCCATATCGTATTTAATCTCTTTTGCCATGATTGTTTACTTTTAAATTGTTTGTTAAATGAATTAGATAATCGCCAAAACATCAGATTGACGCATGATCAAATATTTCTCGCCATCCAGCTCGATCTCCGTACCGGCGTACTTTCCGTAGAGTACGTTATCACCTACCTTTACAACCATCTCCTCGTCCTTCGTACCGTTACCGACAGCGACAACCTCGCCCTTTAACGGTTTCTCTTTCGCTGAATCCGGAATGATGATTCCGCCTAATGTCTTTTCCTCCGCAGCGGCCGGCTTAATAAGCACTCTGTCTGCTAATGGTCTAATGTTCATTTTCTTCGTATTTTTAAATGTTAATAATATTACGTTCCAATGGTGAACTCAATGTTCACGCCTATCCTTATGCGAATAGTATGCCAAAAAGCGATCACCCTATTTTTACTGACATTATTTCGGGCGAATCCGACAAACACCCCGAATGAACGCTGACAAGTTGTCCTATGTTTTCCTTATAATACTGCCTTATTACAAAAAAGGTCGGCTCTTTTACGAGTCAACCTTTTTACAACAAGATAATTTTTTTCTTCCTAAGCAAACCGCTCAATCAATTCTTCGAGGGAGAGAAGCGTTTGCTCGCCCGTCAGCATATTTTTCAAATTAATCTTACCCGCAGCGATCTCATTCTCTCCGACAATCGCTACGAACGGAATCCTCTTCGCATCGGCATATCCCATCTGCTTCTTCATCTTCGCAGGCTCCGGATACAATTCCGTACGGATCCCCGCCTTCCGCACCTGCGCCAAGAGAGGCAACAAATAAGTCTCCTCCCTTTGCCCGAAATTCACGAATAACAATTGAGTCGTCTTCAAGGAATCCTCCGGATAAAGATTCAATTGGTTCAAGACATCGAAAATACGGTCCGCCCCAAAAGAGAAACCTACACCCGACACGCCTTCCATACCGAATACGCCCGTCAGGTTATCATAACGGCCACCGCCCGTAATACTCCCGATCTGTACATCCAACGCCTTTACCTCGAAAATAGCGCCTGTATAGTAATTCAATCCGCGCGCCAAAGTTAAATCGACCTCCAGCTCCGCACGAATCGGCGTATGCGAGATACGTTCTAAAATAAACTCCAACTCCGAGACACCCTTCAAGCCAACCTCAGAATCAGCCAGCACCTTTTTCAAGGTAACAAGTTTCTCCTGATTAGATCCTTGCAATAGGATGATGGGGCGTAAACGCTCGATCGCCTCTTCCGACAAACCTTTCGAACGAAGCTCCTCGTTTACGTTCTCCAAGCCAATCTTATCTAACTTATCGATCGCCACCGTTATATCCACGATTTTATCCGCCGCGCCAATCACCTCGGCGATACCGGTCAGGATCTTCCGGTTATTCATCTTGATACAAACCCGTATGCCAAAGCGATGGAACACCTCATCCATGATTTGAATCAATTCCACCTCGTTCATCAACGAATCGGAACCGACCACATCGCCATCACATTGATAAAACTCGCGATAACGCCCCTTCTGCGGACGATCCGCCCGCCAAACCGGTTGTATCTGATAACGCTTGAACGGGAAACTGATCTCGTTCCGATGCTGCACGACGTATCGGGCGAACGGGACCGTCAGGTCGTAACGCAATCCTTTCTCGCACGCCTTCGCGGCGAACCGTACGGGATTTCTCGCTATCAATTCCTCATCCGTAATCCCGGAAAGACAATCCCCTGAATTTAAGATCTTAAAAAGAAGCTTATCGCCCTCCTCGCCATATTTTCCCATCAAAGTAGATAGGTTCTCCATCGCGGGCGTCTCTATCTGCTGGAACCCATACAGACGAAACACCTCACTGATCGTATTGAATATATAATTCCGTTTCGCCATCTCCTCGGGCGAAAAGTCTCTCGTTCCTTTCGGAATAGAAGGTTTTTGCATGACTCTCTCTACAATTTATTCAGGTTCATTATTCATCCCGTCTTCCACCCAGGAAAATCATGATGTAATATAATAAGGTAGCCAACGAGCCCAACGCCGCTACCACGTACGTATAAGCGGCCGACCGCAAGGCATCCTCCGCCTTATCGTGCGTATAGACATTCGTAATACCCGCGTTGCTCAACCAAGCCAACGCACGCTGGCTCGCGTTAATCTCCACCGGAAGCGTAATAAAGCTGAACAACGTGGTAGAGGCGAACAGGATGATGCCAAACAACAACAATTGAGGAAACGTGTGCAACATCAACATACCCGCCAACAAGACCCACGTCATGATATTCGAGGCGAAACTTACAACCGGTACCAGCGCCGAACGCATCCGTAACGGAGCGTAAGCGGTAGCGTGCTGCACAGCGTGGCCGCACTCGTGAGCGGCTACGGCGGCCGCGGCGATACTATTGCTATAATATACGGACTCACTCAAATTCACGGTCTGATTAACCGGATTGTAATGGTCTGTCAAATGACCGGGCGTAGAGGTAACTCGCACATCATAAATACCATTATCGCGCAACATCTTCTCCGCTACATCCTTTCCCGTCATGCCATTAGGCATCGGGATTTTCGAATATTTCTCAAACTTACTTTGCAGGCGGGAAGAAACCAACCAGCTCAACAAAGCGAATCCAATAAATATAATCCAATACATCATACTCTTAAAATCTATATTCTATTCATTTTCAAAAAACACTACAAAAAGCTTTCCAAAGACAAAATGGCAGGAACCCTCGTTTTTCAATGCGGTTTTCTGCCATTTTGTATGATTCATATTTCTTTTATTCCTCCGTATATCGGACAATTGTCTGCTCACGGTCCGGACCTACCGATACAATCTTCACCGGTACGCCAAGCTCTTCCTCCAAGAAAGAGAGGTACGCGTTAAATTCCTCGGGAAACTCATCCTCGCTCCGCATCTGGGTCATGTCCGTTTTCCAACCTGGCAACTCCACGTACACCGGCTCTGTCGTATCATCGATCTCATAAGGGAACTCGCTCGTCTCAACGCCATTCACCTTATACGCCACACAAGCCTTGATCGTATCAAACGTATCCAGCACATCACTCTTCATCATGATCAACTGGCTAACCCCATTGATCATCACGGCATATCTCAGCGCTACCAAATCAATCCAGCCACAACGGCGCTTACGTCCCGTGACGGCACCGAACTCATGACCTAACTGACCGATCTTATCTCCTACCTCGTCAAACAACTCCGTCGGGAAGGGACCGCTCCCCACACGGGTGCAATATGCCTTGAAAATACCATACACCTCGCCGATATTACGCGGAGAGACACCTAACCCCGTGCAACAACCGGCGCAAATCGTATTCGAGGAAGTCACGAATGGATAGGAACCGAAATCGATATCCAACATCGTCCCCTGAGCGCCTTCCGCTAAAATAGACTTCCCTTCCTTTAAATAATGATTGATCACATGCTCGCTATCGATCAGCTTGAATTGTCTCAAATAATTCAACGCATCCAACCACTGAGCCTCCAGCTCCGTAATATCATACGTATAATTCAACGAACGCAGGATCGCCTCGTGCTTCGCCTTCGCCGCGGCGTATTTCTCATCGAAATTGTGTAACAAATCACCGACACGGATACCGTTGCGGCTCACCTTATCCGTATACGTCGGGCCGATACCCTTGCCGGTCGTACCGATCTTTCCCGCTCCCTTGGCCGCCTCGTACGCGGCATCCAGGATACGATGGGTCGGCAATATCAAATGCGCTTTCTTGGATATATAAAGTTGTTTCGTAATATCATGGCCACTCGCCGCCAACGCCTCCGCCTCTTGCTTGAACAATAACGGATCCAATACGACACCATTGCCAATCACGTTTATCTTTCCACCTTGGAAAATA
Organism: Candidatus Parabacteroides intestinigallinarum; assembly: GCA_019114945.1. GTDB lineage: Bacteria > Bacteroidota > Bacteroidia > Bacteroidales > Tannerellaceae > Parabacteroides > Parabacteroides intestinigallinarum. The sequence goes on from DXEN01000075.1 coordinate 24,666, forward strand.
CCGGAAGGAATGGAACGCAACACATATTTCTCCCCGTTAAACTCCAAAGTATGTCCGGCATTGGGACCTCCCTGAAAACGAGTTACCACATCGTAATTCGGAGTCAGCACGTCGACAACCTTTCCCTTGCCTTCATCGCCCCATTGCAATCCTAACAAAACGTCTACTTTCATTTTTCTATAATTTATATATAGGCTATTTATGTTCTTACCCTTAGCTTTCCCGCTCCTTAAACCGGCATTTACTACATATACCATATATATATAGGCAATAATACTCCGGAGTAAAACGGGAAATCTTCATTCCTCTTGCGCTCGCCGTAAACGCGCCGTTCCGAAGCTCGCGAATCATCCCGCATTTCCGGCAAATCAGGTGCGCATGCGTTTCCGCGTATATACGCAACTCGTATTGGACCGGTTGGGCATTCCATTGATGACGAACGACCAAGCCAGCGTCGACCAGTACATCCAGCGTGTTATAAAGCGTGGCCTTACTCACGTGGAAATTATTTCGCTCCAGTTTCTCGGACAACGCGGACACGTCAAAATGACCGGGAAAATCACAGATCTCCTTGAAGATCGTATATCTCTCCTCGGTTTTCCGCAATTTCCTCTCCGTCAGATACTCGGTAAACAATTCGCACATTTCCGTATAAACCTTCGCTTCCATCCCCTTAAAGAACGCACCAATGACAAAGTTAGCGCATTTATTTTAAACGCAAAGTCTTAGGAATAATATTCAAACTCGAATTTTAAATCATTATAGATTTCTTGCAAATACGCGGAATCCTCCGCATACTCCATACAGGTCTTGATCCCGTCCAGGATTCGCGAGGCGTTGGATTCGGATTGTCGGCCATATATCTTCATGGCTTGCAAGGCCGATAAGCGCTCGTCCACGTCCGCCCCATATCCTTCCCAGCCCACGGTACGAAAACTCTCCACCAAGAATACCGCCAAATAAGGCCCCGTCAACGTCTCACCCCGCTTGAACATATTCGCCCAAACCAAGAACGTCACCGTGCGGGCGAAAGGCGCCCGGTTATAGATCAATCCCAGCGTAAGATCTTCCTTATAAGGTAAATGGGCGAATAAATTACGTGCGCAATGCTCCGCTATCTCCAGATACGGGATTTCCTCCACCCAACGCTTCGCCTCCTCGCGAGGAAACGTATCCGCCGGGCACAACAACGTGGCCAATATCTTAAACTCGCGGATATCCTCTTTCCATAAGGCCGAAGCCAACTCCGCGTTAGGCTCGTGCGTACGGGCGATCTCCTTGATGTCCGGATAAGAGACACCGAAGTTCAATTTATAGACAATGCCTTTCTCCCGCATACTCGTGGAGGTAACTCCATTCATCGCCCGCCGGAGCTGGCCACGGATTTCCCGGATCTCATCCTGTAAGTTTTCCATCCGCGTCAATCATTATAAGTAGGGAGGAAAGAATAATCGCGGCTATAACGAAGCATCTGCTCCACGTAGCCTTCCGTATAATCCAATACGATATCCGTCACCTCGCCTTTCTCATTCTTCACCTCGCGCATCACGGGATTCACGAAACCTTTGTAAGGAGCCAAGTTCAAGTGGGCGTAGCGCTCCAGCACCTCCGCGTGCAACTCCGGATCGACCTTCACGCCATATCCTTCCACCAGATTCTTCCCGGCCTCGAAATCACCCTCGCTCTTGATGCGTTGCACCTCCGCCAGCAACTTACCAAACAACGCCCTTAACTTCGGATAATCGTTTACCACCACGTAAGTCTTGCCCTCGCGCTTCCGCAATTCGATCACGTTATCCGCCTTTCCTTGCTCGTACACCCACTTGGCGATCAACTGACGATTGCGCATATGCGCCTCCTCGACATCCTTGCCCAGCTCGATACGGACAAGCTGTGTCATCAAACCATTCATAACGTACTTATAATATTCCGACTCATACGCCTCCGCGTCGGGAAGCAATCCCAACTCGACCAACTTCGGATCCGCCAAATAATACAATCCAAATAAATCGGCGCGCGCTTCCTCCAACGTAGAGCTATACGCCTTCAACGCGTTCGGGTCGGTATTCTCCAACAATTTCCCGGAACCGTGCCCCAAGCACTCATGCAAGTCGGTATGCAAGTTATCGGTCAAGAAACCGTACCGCTTCATAGCGTCGCGTTCCTTATCGCTCCAAACAAACTCCTCGTTGAAACCATTTCCTTGCGCCGCCTTGTCGTAAGCCTCCGTGATATTCTCGATCGTAACAGACTTCGAGCCATGATCCCTCCGTATCCAATCCGCGTTCGGCAAATTGATACCGATCGGCGTAGCGGGATAACAATCCCCACCCAACATAGCGACCGTGATCACCTTCGCGCTCACGCCTTTCACGCGCTCTTTCTTGAAACGCTTATCCACGGGCGAGTGATCCTCGAACCATTGCGCGTTATCGCTAATGATTTTCGTGCGCTTCGTCGCCTCTTTATTGATAAAGTTCACGGTCGATTCCCAGCTGGCTTTCATACCTAACGGGTCGCCGTAGGTCTCGATGAAACCGTTCACGAAATCCACCTCCGAGGTCGTATCCTCCACCCATAAGATGGAATACGCGTCGAAGGTTTTCAGATCGCCGGTCTCGTAATACGCGATCAACTTCTCGATAATCGCCCGTTGCGCGTCATTCTCGGCGAACGGCAAGGTCAGCCGCAATTGCTCCACGATTTTCTCGATCGCGGCGGAATAAAGACCACCCACCTTCCATACTTTTTCCGTTATCCGGCCATTTTCTTTCACCAAACGGCTATTCAAACCATACGATATCGGATGGATCGTATCATTATCCGCCGCCTTCATCCGCGCGTAGAAATCCTCTACCTCCTTTTGGCTGATACCGCCTCCATAATAATTATTGGAAGAGGCCAGGATCAAATCCCCATCCCCGCTTTGCACCGAGCGCTTGGGCATCACGCTCGCGTCAAAGATGACGGGAGCTATCTCCGCCAAAAGTTGATCCACATTCTGCCCCGGGCGCAAAGGCAATTTCCCGCTCCCGATCTGATGGAGGCAATCAACAAGAAACTCTGGGCTGAACCCCGGCTCGAACTTATCCAAGGCATAATGATGATGGATTCCGCTGGCGAACCACACCCGCTTCAGGTAAATCTCCAAAGCCTTGAAGTCCGGACTCTCGCGATCGCCCTTATAATCCGTGTAAACGGCCTCCAACGTCCGGCGGACGGCGAGGTTATAACGTCCGTTCTGATCGAAAAAGATGTCCCGCCCCATCAAGGCAGCCTCCGAAAGGTGGTACAACAATTGTTTCTGCCGCAACGAAAGCGACTCGAATCCCGGTACCTTGTAACGAAGGATCTCCAGATCCGCGAATTTATCCACTACATATTGAAAGTCCTCATCGGCCTCCGGCGATACCGTATCCGGTCCCGCCCCCGAGCAAGCCGTCATAGCTACAGCTGTCATAAACGATGCGATTATTTTTTTCATACTTTTTCTCTCTACATATATAATATATAAACGATACACCGACGCACGTACCCCGGCATCGGCATCCGCGAAGATAGAGAATATACCCGTTAGCGTCAAAGGTTTGGGATTTTTTCTCTACTTTCGCGCATCGACAAATAACGAAAAAGGATAAAAACATGGAAATCGCGGCATTAGTTTCAGGAGGAGTGGATAGCTCCGTCGTCGTCTATCAACTCAAGGAGGCGGGATACGATCCCACGATCTTTTACATCCGCATCGGGATGGAAGACAAGGACGGCTACATCGATTGCCCCGCCGAGGAGGATATCGAGATCACCTCGTATATCGCGCGTAAATACGGGTGCCGGTTCGAGATCGTCTCCCTCCACGACGAGTATTGGGACAAGGTGGTCAGCTACACGATCGACTCCGTGAAGCGCGGGCTCACCCCGAATCCGGATATGATGTGCAACAAATACATCAAGTTCGGATGTTTCGAGGAGAAATGGGGGAAGGATTTCGATAAAATCGCCACGGGACACTATGCCACAACCACGGAAATCAACGGGAAGACATGGCTTTCCACCGCCAAGGACCCGGTAAAGGACCAAACCGATTTCCTCGGGCAGATCACCAACCTGCAAATACGCAAACTGATGTTCCCCATCGGCCACCTGATGAAAAGCGAGGTACGCGCCATCGCCGAGGCGCAACGGCTGCCCAGCGCGCGGCGCAAGGACAGCCAAGGCATCTGTTTCCTGGGAAAAATCAACTACAACGATTTCATCGAGCGTTACCTCGGACGCCGCACGGGCAAGATCGTGGAGTTAGAGACCGGCAAAGTGTTGGGCAAGCACAACGGCTATTGGTTCCACACCATCGGCCAGCGGAAAGGATTGGGATTGAGCGGCGGCCCATGGTTCGTCATCCAGAAGGACATCCGGCGTAACATCATCTACGTCTCCAACGGCTACGATCCCGAGACGCAATACGGCAAGACCATCAACATGCACGGTTTCGATTTCATCACCGAGGATCCATGGGGAGCGTTCGACGACGCGAAAGAAATCACTTTCAAGATACGCCACACGCCGGAATTCACGCATGGATACCTGCGGCGCATCGGCGACCTCTACCGGATCGAGTCCGACGAGAAGATACAAGGCATCGCCCCGGGCCAGTTCGGGGTCGTTTACGACAAGGACCACCACCTCTGCTACGGGAGCGGCATGATCGTGGACGAGGAGCGGTAGCCATTCTGAAAAATAGAACATCCCCCTTTATGCGGAAAATTGTCGGCTTTTCAAGAGGGAAGCCCGCTATAAAGGGGTAAACCAATGGCAGAACGCAACCTGTTTAACCTTTTTTTATATGTTTGATAACACTCCTTTTGAACATATCCAATTTTAAATCATTGATAATTAAGCGCATTTTATCAACAATTCCTCGCATCTTCCCCTTCCCTCTCTATCAATGGTTTGCTTTTTTAATTATTAAATAATACTTTTGGTTCTCGCAAAGACAAATGCTTGCATTTTGTCAGGGAATAAAATAAGAAAGTAACTTAAAACCCAAATACGTATATGAGTTATCTTAAATTTGACAAAACAGTAATGATAAACCTGGAAGAGTCGTTGACTCGTGAGGTGCTTCGGACCAATCGGCTGGGAGCTTATCACTGCACTACTGTTGTTGATTGTAACACCAGGAAATACCACGGACTACTTGTTATGCCGGTACCTGCGTTAGATGATGACAACCATGTATTGCTGTCTTCTTTCGACGAGACAGTGATTCAACATGGCGCCGAGTTTAACTTAGGCTTGCATAAGTATTCAGGCAACAATTTCAGCCCGAAAGGTCACAAGTACATCCGCGAGTATAGTTGCGCTACGGTGCCTCGGACAGTTTATCGTGTGGGAGGCGTGATATTCTCGAAAGAGAAAGTCTTTTCCATGTATGAGAACCGGATCATGATCAAGTACACGCTGGAAGACGCCCACTCCCCGACGACACTTCGTTTCCGCCCGTTCCTCGCGTTCCGGAGCGTAAAAGAGTTGACCCATGCGAATGGCAACGTGAACCAGGCTTACGAGGAAGTGACCAACGGTATCAAGACTTGCATGTATCCCGGTTATCCCGATTTGTATATGCAATTCAACAAGAAGGTTAAATTCGTATATGAGCCGTATTGGTACAATGGCATCGAGTATCCGAAAGAGCAAGAGAGAGGGTATCCATTCCAGGAAGATTTGTACGTGCCCGGTTATTTCGAGATTCCCATCAAGAAAGGCGAATCCATCATCTTCAGCGCGGGTGATAGCCCGGTAGCGACTACACGGCTAAAGATATTGTACGAGAACGAGGTGCAGGCACGCACGCCGCGAACCAGTTTCTTCAATTGCTTGAAAAACTCGGCCCAGCAGTTCTATTTCCGCCCGAAAGCCGACGACGCTTACCTGTTGGCCGGATATCCGTGGTTCAAGGTACGCGCACGGGACTTGTTCATCGCGCTTCCGGGTTGCACGCTCTCTATCGACGATCCGGTACGCTTCGAGAAGATCATGCATACCGCCATGCCCGCCGTACGAGCGTTTATGGAGAACGGACGTTTCGACGCGGTCATCCGCGAGCTCGACCAACCGGATGTATTCTTGTGGGCGATTTGGGCGATCCAGCAATACGCACGGCAAGAAGGAAACGAGAAGACGAAAGCCCTATATGCCGATTTCATCCGAGAGATTATCGATTACATACGCTCGCAAAAGCATCCGGACATGAAGTTGACGGAGAACGGCCTGCTGTTCGCCGAGGGACGCGACAAAGCCATCACGTGGATGAATTCCACCGTGAATGGGAAACCGGTCGTTCCGCGCTCGGGCTATATCGTAGAATTCAACGCGCTTTGGTATAACGCGCTTTGCTTCTATACCGACTTGATGGGCGGCGCTCCTATCGCGGAGCTGGATCCGATTATCAAGGCAATGGACAAATCATTCCCCGAGACTTTCGTGAACGGGTACAATTATTTGTTCGATTCGGTCAATGGCTCGATCGTGGATTGGAGCGTACGTCCGAACATGATTTTCGCCGTGGCCCTGCCCTACTCGCCGTTGACGCGTATGCAAAAGCGGGCGATCGTAGACATCGTGACAAAAGAGTTGCTGACCCCGAAAGGTTTGCGCTCGCTCAGCCCGAAGAGCGAAGGCTACCGACCCTACTATGTAGGTCCGCAGTATGAACGAGACTTGGCTTATCACCAAGGTACGGCTTGGCCTTGGCTGATGGGCGCCTATTTGGAGGCTTATCTGCGTGTATTCGGAAAGGGAGGCGTCGCTTTCGCCGAACGTATGTTGATAAGTATGGAGGAGGAGATGTCGTTGCATTGCATCGGGACGATTCCTGAGTTGTTCGATGGCAACCCGCCATTCACGGGACGCGGGGCCGTTTCGTTCGCGATGAACGTTGCCGCTATTCTCCGGGTAGTGGATTTGTTGAAAAAGTATAACGCCGAATAATAACGAAGTACCATTATGAAAGCATTAATGTTTGGATGGGAATTTCCTCCGCATATCCTGGGCGGTTTAGGAACAGCCAGCTTCGGCCTGACACGAGGCATGGCGATGCAACCCGATATGGATATCACTTTTTGCATCCCTAAGCCTTGGGGCGACGAGGATCAGAGTTTCCTAAAAATAGTAGGTGTCAACCATGTTCCGATCGTTTGGAGGGACGTGGATCGCGACACCGTGCAGAAGCGCATGGAAAAGGCGGGAATGAACGCCGACCAATATTTCAAGTATAGAGATCATATTTACGCGGATTTTAGTTACCGCCACGTAGACGACTTGGGTTGCATGGAGTTCTCCGGACGTTATCCGGATAACCTGTTGGAAGAGATCAACAACTACTCTATCGTCGCGGGCGTAATCGCTCGCTCCGAGGAGTTTGATATCATCCACGCGCACGATTGGCTGACCTACCCGGCCGGCATCCACGCGAAGAACGTGAGCGGAAAGCCACTGGTCATCCACGTACACGCGACCGATTACGACCGTAGCCGCGGCAATGTCAACCCCGACGTTTACGCGATTGAGAAAGACGGCATGGACAACGCCGACCATATCATTACGGTAAGTAACCTGACGCGCCGGACGGTAATCGAGAAATATCATCAGGATCCCGCGAAGGTGACAACGGTGCACAACGCCGTCGAGCCGTTGAGCCCGGAAATCCTGGCGATCCCGGATAAGAAAGGTGTAAAAGAAAAAATCATCACTTTCTTGGGACGTATCACGATGCAAAAAGGCCCCGAATACTTCGTGGAAGCGGCGGCGAAGGTATTGGCGAAAGCGCCTCACGCCCGTTTCGTGATGGCAGGGAGTGGCGATATGATGGACCAGATGATCCGTTTGGCGGCTTCGCGGAACATTTCCGACCGTTTCCACTTCACCGGTTTCATGAAAGGTAAGCAAGTGTACGAGGTCTTCAAGGCCAGCGACGTGTATGTGATGCCGTCCGTATCCGAGCCATTCGGTATCTCGCCCTTGGAGGCGATGCAATGCGGCGTGCCTTCGATCATCTCGAAACAATCCGGTTGCGCGGAGATCCTGGATTACGCGATCAAGGTGGATTATTGGGATATCGAGGCCTTGGCGGACGCCATGTACTCAATCATTACGTATCCGGCCTTGCACGATTTCCTGAAAGAGGAAGGCAAGAAAGAGGTAGACAATATTAAATGGGAATATGCCGGCCAGAAGGTCCGTCGTATTTACGATATGGTGATAGGTAACAGATAATTAACGACAAGACAAAAATAAAACAAACAAATATTATGAAAACGATCTGCTTTTATTTTCAGATACATCAGCCGTTCCGTTTAAAGAGATATCGCTTCTTCGATATCGGTAACGATCATTACTACTACGATGATTTCCAGAACGAGGAGATTATCCGTCGTATCGCCGAGCAATGCTACCTGCCGGCCAACCGGACGATCCTGGAAATGATCAAGACGAGCGGTGGCAAGTTCAAGGTGGCGTTCTCTATCTCGGGCGTAGCGTTAGAGCAAATGGAGATTTATACACCGGAAGTAATCGATAGCTTCAAGGAATTAGCAGCTACGGGCAACGTGGAGTTCCTGTCGGAGACATACGCCCATTCATTGTCTTCCTTGGGCGATCCGGACGAGTTTAAACATCAGATCGACAAGCAAGAGGACAAGATCAAGACGCTCTTTGGCGTGAAACCGAAAGTGTTCCGCAACACGGAGTTGATCTATTCGGATGATATCTCGCTCATGGTGGCCGAGAAGGGCTATAAAGGTATGATAACCGAGGGCGCTAAACACATTTTGGGATGGAAGAGCCCGAATTACATGTACTCGTCGAGCGTAGCCCCACGGTTGAGCTTATTGCTGAAGAACGACCGTTTCAGCGAGGATTTATCGAGCCGTTTCAGCGATTACAGCTGGAATGAATATCCGTTGACGGCCGATAAGTACATCTCATGGATCGCGTCGACACCGGAATCGGAGCAAATCATCAACCTGTTCATGAACTATGAGGTATTAGGTTCCTTGCATCCGGCTTCCACGGGTATCTTCGAGTTCTTCAAGGCATTGCCTCGCTTCGCCGCCGATAAGGGAATCAGTTTCTCCACGCCGTCCGAGGTCTTCACCTTGATCAAGCCGGTAGATTCCATCTCCGTGCCCGATCCGATCTCATGGGTCGACGAGGAACGCGATTGCAGTTCTTGGCTGGGTAATATCCTGCAGCAAGAGGCATTCCGCAAGATCAACGAGATCGGCGCGCGCGTCCGTCTGTGTCAGACACGCCGCATCCGCCAGGATTGGTACTACTTGCAGAGCAGCGACCATTTCTACTACATGAGCACGAAGCATATGGGCAGCGGAGGTTTCAGCCCCTACGACAACCCATACGAGGCGTTCATCAACTACATGAATGTACTTTCCGACTTCATCTTGCGCGTCAAGGCCGAATTCCCGGAAAGCATCGAGAACGAGGAGCTGAACTCATTACTCTCCACGATCAAGAACCAAGGCGAGGAGATCGAGTCGCTGCAAAAAGAGCTGGATAAGCTGAAAAAGAAAACGGTAAAGAAGTAACGTTTGCATTTATCCGCTTATACGCATAAAATAACGGGCCTCGCGACAGGTCCGTTATTTTTTGCCCGATTGCCATGCGACAAAGACACATACGTGCGTAGACAAAGACACATACGTGCGTCGGCATTTTAACATACGTGCGTTTGTGATTTCACATACGTGCGACCTCACAAATAAATCTCCCCGAAGAAGGCGGGGCAATGGAAATCCGGGGCGGGCAGGTCGATCGGGTTCCAACTCAGGAAATGCGGCTGGGCGGTATCGTCCGCGCATTTATAGAAATTGCCCCAAATACGCTCGGGCAACCGTGCCGGGTCGAGGCCCATCACAGCGAACGGGATGGCGACAAGCAGGCTCCAAGCGTGCAGCCCCGGAATCTCGTCGAACGTCCGCCGCTCCACGGAGGGATATCGGCGGATGCTCCGGTATTCCTCCGGCGTGAGCGAGGTCTTCTCTTCCCGCGAGAGCCGTCGAGCGGCGTCGCACGTTCCGGCGCAATTAAACTCGAAGTTCATATATTGGGGGCTTCCCTCTTTCCGCATGAAAAATTCCACGCAGCTATCCCGGTGCACCGGCGTATCGTCCGTGCCGGCGGAAGCCTTCAACGAGTTTCCCCACACCCGATACAGCAGATACAAATCCCGCTCGCTACGGGCGACGCTCACCGCCACGACCGGTTTATACGGGAACTCCGGCCAATTCACCCGGTCAATCGACACCCGGGGCGCCTTTACTTCCATAACCTGTTCGATTGACGCGCTATCCATCTCATCCAACTCCGGCAAGAATGCGACTTTTAACTGGTTCATAGTCATTTATGATTTATGATTTACAATTTATGATTTATGAGTTATGAGTTACGAATGAAGAATCGTGATTAAAATCATAATTCGTAGTTCGTAACTCGTCATTTACAACGTTTTATCCTTGACTTTCCGCAGTGTCCATTGCAAACGGTAGACGATATCAGGGTGACGGGTCGCCTCGTTCTCGCCCTCGTAGGGATTGGTCATGTCATACAGTTGCGGCTCGGTGGAGTAGCCCGTCTCTATCCGCTCGTATTGGGTAATGGACGGCCCTTCGCTTGGCTCGATGTATTTCCATTCTGGCGTGCGGATGAAAAGCGCCTTATTGAGCGCCTGCCCTACCACCCAAGGGCGATTCTCGTCGCTCCGCCCGAGCCACGACTCCAGATAGTCGCGACTATCCGACGCGCTCCCTTTGGGCAAACGAGCGTCGAGCAGACGCGCCAGGGAGGCGAGCCAATCAATCTGGCTAACCAACGCGTCCGACACACGCGGCTCACGGATCTCACGCGGCCAACGCACGATGGCGGGTATACGCGTACCCCCGTCGAAAGCGCTATACTTATTCCCTCGCAAGGCACCCGTCGGCCGATGGTCGCCCAGCCGTTCCGTGGCTTGGTCGGCGTATCCATCGTCCACCACCGGCCCGTTATCGCTCGATAGGATAATCAACGTATTTTCCGTCAGGCCCAACTCATCCAGTGTTTGGAGCAATCGCCCTACGCTCCAGTCGAATTGCGCGATGGCGTCGCCTCGCAAGCCCATCGGATTCTTTCCCCGGAAGCGTTCGTGCGGGAAGCGGGGCACGTGTATATCGTTCGTGGCGAAGTACAGGAAGAAAGGTTTGTTTTGGTTCGCCCGGATAAAATCCAAGGCGTGCGTCACGATGGAATCCGCGATGTTCTCGTCCTTCCAAAGCGCCTTGCCTCCCCCTTTCATATACCCGATGCGGCTGATACCGTTCACGATCGCCTGGTCGTGCCCAAAGCTGGGCTTTTGGTTATAGAGCAGCTCCGGGTTCTCCCGTCCGGTAGGCTCGCCGGGGAAGTTCCGTTCGTAACTCACATAAATCGGAGCGGAAGGATCGTAGTTCGCCACCTGTCCGTTCTCGATAAACACGCAGGGCACCCGGTCGCCCGTGGCCGCCATGATGTAGGAATAATCGAAGCCCAAATCGCCTAAAGCGGCCGGGAGCGGCGCGTTCCAATCCTGCTCGCCGCCCTTGTCGCCCAGCCCGAGATGCCATTTACCAATCGCCGCGGTAGCATAACCCGCATGTTTGAACATATCGGCCAGCGTGTATTGCTCGGGACGGATAATCATCGCCGCGTCGCCTCGCGCGATGTCCGTATCGGGGCGCCGCCAAGCGTACTCGCCCGTCAGCATCGCGTAACGCGAAGGCGTACTGGTTGAGGCGGCCGCGTACGCCTGGGTGAAGCGAACGCCCTCGCTGGCCAGCCGGTCCACGTTCGGGGTCTTTACCGCCGAGGCTCCGTAGCATCCCAGGTCGCCATACCCTAAGTCGTCGGCGTAAATCAACAATACATTCGGTCTATTAGGTTCATTCACCTCGTTTCCCTCCGCATGGGCGATACCCGCCGCGAGCAAGGAGGCTCCTATTCCGGATATAAAAGTTACTTTTAGCATTTCATTAAAAATTACGAGTTTAGAGTTACGAATGACAAGTTACGAGTTACGAATTATGAGTTCATTCGTCATTTGTAACTCGTAACTCGTAATTCTTCACAGGTTATTCTCGTTGTTTCTACAAAGGTATTTATTAAATCGGGAAACGCAAAAAAGCCTCTCTTCACAGGGAGGCTTTTTTATGCGATACCGGGAATAACCAATAAAAACTTCCCGGTACGACGGTGTTCATTATCTTATGCTTACATAAAATTAGCGTAGGCCTTGGCTTGCGATATACTAATAGTGTTACACTTCTCTTGACATCCGCGAAGATACCGCGACCCGGCAAGGCCCACAATACCTATATATATGTAAAAACAGGAACCCCGCTACCTACTCATTGGGAGTAACGGGGAATGAACCCGCCATTTTATCCGAGGGAACAATTGGTTTCATGCGGGAAAACAGTTTGTTTCACCCGGTGAAACACTTTGTGCCACGCCTATGGAACACTTCGTGCCACCGAGAGGAACAAGCAGGCGTATCGGCAAGAGAAGCGATGGCGATATACCTACCCTTGGGTAGATAGCGGACGTTTTTACCTAAAAGAGGCGATTGCCGGGGCAGCAGAACCCCTGTACTTTTGTCCCAAAATTAAAAAACACGATGAGAACATTAACGAGGTTTTTAGCGATTGGATTACTGACGGGCGCGATTAGCCCGATAGGCGCGCAAGAGATGGAGAAGAGCGCCGCGGAACAGGCGGAGGAGATCTACGCCGATGGATACGACCGGTTCCGGTTCGGTGGATACGGAGAGGTGTTGGCCAGTTTCATGGATTATGGCATCAACCGTTTCCGGGGGACGAGCACGGGCAACACACGGGACCACCGCAACGAGATCTCTATCCCGCGTTTCGTGCTGGCGCTCGATTACAAGTTCAATTCCAAATGGATTTTAGGCGCCGAGATTGAGTTCGAGGCGGGCGGTACGGGTTCCGCCTACGAGATAGAGAACACGGAGAACGGCGAGTACGAGACCGAGGTGGAGAAGGGCGGCGAGGTCGCCTTGGAGCAATTCCATATCACCCGCTTGATTCATCCGGCGTTCAACGTGCGCGCCGGTCATATCATCGTGCCGGTGGGATTGACGAACGAGCATCACGAGCCGATTAATTTCTTCGGCACTTCCCGTCCGGAGGGCGAGACCTCTATCCTACCCTCTACGTGGCACGAGACGGGTATCGAGTTCTTCGGTACGTTCGGCAAGGGCTACGGACGCTTCAATTACCAGGCGCAAATCGTGGCGGGCCTGAACGCCAACGGCTTCGACCGTAACAACTGGGTACAGGGCGGCAAGCAAGGTATCTTCGAGGTAGACAACTTCACGTCGCCCGCTTACGTGGCCCGGTTGAACTATCTGGGCGTCCCGGGGCTGAAAGTGGGTGGCTCGGTGTATTTCTGCAACAACGTGATCGCCAACTCCGACAAGCTGACGGAGTACAACCGGATCCAAGGCAACGTCCCCCTTTGGATTTACACGGCGGATTTCCAATACAAGAATAAATACGTGACGGCACGGGGAAACATCGTATACGGCAACCTGGACAAGTCGGACGAGTTGACCTCGCTGAACGCGCTCCTGTCCGGTCTCTCTCCCTACACGTTGACGATGCCGATCGCGAAGCACGCCGTCAGCTACGGGGCGGAAGTAGGGTTCAACCTGCGCTCCCTCTGCAAGGACAACCGGAAAGTGCCGGTACTCTACCCCTTCGCCCGCTACGAGTATTACAACCCGCAGCAAGAGGTGCTCTCGCCCAATACGGCCGACCCGCGTAACAAGGTAAGCATGTGGACCGCCGGCGTCAACTGGTTTGCCCTGCCGAACCTCGTGGTGAAAGCGGATTATACGACCCGCCGCATCGGCGATGGCAAGTACACCAGCGAGAACGAGTTCAGCCTGGGCGTCGCTTACGTAGGCTGGTTCTGGAGCAAATAACAACATAG
>DXEN01000008.1 GCA_019114945.1 Candidatus Parabacteroides intestinigallinarum
TACCACGTAATTGGGCAAAATCCAATCAAACTTGTTACGAATAGATACTATTAGTTCCGAATCGACTACGAATTGCACCGATTCGGAACTAATTCACAAAATTTACAACGTGGTTTACCGAATGCTTACCAGCATTCGCCCTATTAGGTATCACATGCTTCCTCGGGCAAAAAGCCTATTACAAGGCTTACCAGAATTGGAGCCGAGCACGTATGTACTACAATAACAAGGCATACGAATCCACCCTGCCGGAACGAATCTATCCCTACTATCTACTCGCGCACCTCTACGCCGAACCCGATTTCTTCCACCCGGAGAAATTAAGAGAGGCCTCCGATTCCGTCCTCCGGAAGGTTCCCAAGATAGAAAGCCCAGCCATCCGGGAAATGCGGGAAAAGGTCCGGAAGATATACCCAGATCACGCTCCAACATCATCTCATAACCTATTATTATGAGAGCCTCGAGAATTGGTCGTAAATTTGTTCGACGGATTCAGGAGAAAGGAGATGCCAATGATCCGTGTCTATCCAGTTCATTTTGATGTGGGGTTGGAGGTTTGACCAGGATGTCGCGTTCTCATCGTATTGACGACGATATTGAGCGGCGATATCTGGATTCTCTAAACCTTTTATGCGGTCGAACGCGAAGCGATGAGGCAAGAAAATCCACGTGTCCCCATCGTATGGCTGTAGATGGCGGGTACGGATCAGCTGGCGGGTTTCCTCGTTGCGCGTTTCAGCCGATGTAGAAAGTGTATCCGGATATTCCATAGACCAGGAATCGTCAGGGTTTCGCTTTGAGAAGCTACCCAGCATCAATACTTTTGGCTGATGGTTGGTACTGTAGAATCGTTGGGCTAGTGAGAAAGCTAATTCACCTCCAAGGCAGAATCCCGCAATTACGTTCGGTGATTGTCCATTGAGTGTTTTAGTTGCTGTTGTGTAGAAGAAATCAATGAGTGATTCCCAGTCTAACGCATTTTTGATGCGGAAACATTCGTGGAAAGATTCTAAGACCAGTATTCGGTAATGTTGGCTGAAAACTTTGGTAAAATATTGGTATTCGGGGTTGTAGAATAAGTCGCCACATACGAGGAGTAAGATTTCCCGTTCGTCGGAAGAGCATTCGGAATCTTCAGACCAGAAGCAGAAGCTGGGGCGATGATCACGAACGATCGCACGGATCGTTTTCTCGCGATAGAAAGTGGCGACGGATAAATTCAATCCATGGTTAGCCGCTTCGGCAAGGATCGTCATTACTTGGATAGACGAGAGACCAAGGTCGAAAAGGTTTGTATCGGCGCTGACTTGGTTCATCCCAAGAGCTTCGGCCACAATGCGTGCGAGGATTTTCTCAGCTTCCGTTATGGGGGGGACGAAAGATTCTTCCGGCTGTTTTTCTTCCGGATTAGGAAGTGAGCGGGTATCTATTTTCCCGTTAACGGTCATTTGGAATGTTTCAACGAATGCCCAATATGTCGGTACCATATAATGTGGAACATGTCGTGAGAGATACGTTCTTAATTCTTGGGTAGTGAGTGTGGATGTGGCGTTTGGTTGGATATAGGCTACAAGCGCTTTATCTCCCCTGATTTCTCGGATGAGGACGACGGCGCGGACAATGGCGGGGTGTTGGTTCAGGATATTCTCGATCTCGCCGAGCTCTATCCGGAAGCCATGCAGCTTGATTTGCGAATCGATGCGTCCGTGGAAAAGCATTCTTCCGGAGGGGAGGCGTGAGACGAGATCGCCTGTCCGATAAAGCGTAAGATTGCGGCCCAATTGGCGATCGCGTTCCGTGGCGAACGGATTCGGGACGAATTTCTTCGCGTTCAATTGGGGGCGATTAATATAACCGGAAGTCACTTGAGGCCCTCCGACTAGCAGTTCGCCGCGGACAAAATCGGGTGTTAAGTTTCCTTCTTTGTCGACGATATAGCATGTAGCCCCAATGAGCGGCCACCCAATGTCATTAGGGACGGTTTGCTCCGTAAGTTGACCCGCTGAGGCACAAACAGTCGTTTCCGTTGGGCCGTAGCCATTATAAAGCGCGCATTGAGAACGCCAAAACTCAATGTCTTTTTCGGGCGTGGATTCGCCAGCCACCCATAGCGATTCCAGTTCCTCAATCTTCCGATGAGGGAAGCGTGAGAGAACCGCGGGGGGAATCAGGGCAACAGAAACATGTTCATCTGTCAATAGTTTGCGCAAACGCTCGACATCGTGCCGTTCCTCCTCGGTCGCGATGATAAGTGTGGAGCCGTGTAAGAGCGTAAAGAATATCTCCCATACGGAAGCGTCAAAGCAAAGGCTCGCAAACTGGAGTACACGTTTTGACGCGTCGACCACGAAAACGCCAGAATGGACTAAAGTCAAGACTTGTTCATGCCGGATGGGAACTCCTTTAGGCTGCCCAGTTGTTCCGGAAGTGGAAATGATATACGCACGGGCAGAAGCGGGAATAGCCGGGCAATCCATTTCGGTCGAAGCCTCTAATTCCTCAGGGGTAAAGCATATTAAGTCCTTTGGTAAGCTTCTTTTCGCTTGCTCGTTCTCGCAAAGAACGCATTTCATGCCGTAGTCGTTCGCGAGGAACGCAATGCGGTCTGTCGGGAAGCTTTGGTCGAGATACACGTAGGTTGCGCCTGCTCTTAGGATACTGAGAATCCAAATGATCGCTTGAAATTTGTTCGTTATGTAGATACCGATAGGCTCATCCGCGGGAAGAGGATACCCGAGAATCTCGGCAAAATGTCCGCGTAGTCGACGGGCGTTCCGCTCACTTTGGACGAGGAGATCAGCATAAGAGACGGATTTTCCCGCATAGATTAAAGCTATATGATTGGGTTGACTTAACGCTATTTTGCGAAACCTTTCCGGAATGGATTCCTCTATATGTGGCAAAAGATCCAACTGTTTTTCATACTTATTCATCAATTGTGCTTGTTCTTCCGCAGAGAATAAGGATATGGATGATAAAGATTGATCGCAATCGGCGGAAAAAGTTTCTAACGCTATTCGTAAGGATCTTACTAGAACTTGGATTTGCGCTTTGGAGAACATGGAATGGTAGCGTATGCGCGAAAAGCCAATTTGTGTCGGTTCTATTTCCAGTAGAAGATCAAGATTGGAAAAATGGTCTAGACGCCGGAAGGGTTGGCTTTTGATCGTGGTGAATGGGATGGCATGCCGCCATTCCGCGAAATTAATGCCGATGTTTGTCCGGAGTGATAAGTCCGTTTTTGTCTCATGATTCAGGAAATATGCGATCTCAGACCATGTATATCGACGTATTGTTTTCAAAGCCTCCCATTGTTCTATTAGAGTGGTAAATAGATCGCATACCCGTATAGACTCTTTGATACCAACGGATAGTAAAAGACTATTCGCAAAGAAACCGATTAAATTTCTTGCTTCTTTGGGACGTTGATTGATAGGCGTTTCTAAAATGATTTGTTCTTGCCTCATGAAGCGCTTCAGCACGAATCCCCAAGCGGCCATCATGATCAAGAAAACCGTGGCCCCATTTTTTCGGGCGGCAGGATTTATTTTCTTGGCGACCTCGTTAAGTCGCTCCATTAAGTCACTTCCTAATTCAAATTCCTCCGCTTGAAACGCAAAAGAAGATGGTGTGGGCGTTTCCAAGGGGAAAGTCTCGAAAGCATTCTTATCTAATAAGTTTATCCAATGATCGAAGTCTGTTTTATTGAACTTGTTTTTTTCGTGAGGAAGCGCATCGTTCCATGCGGGAATCTCTAATTGGGAATATTCGCCGTTTTTATTTAGCAGATCATAGACATTGGCTAACATCGTGAAAAAGTCTACGACTGTGATGCCATCAATGCAGATATGATGGAATATGATCGCAAACATATAAGAGTGGTCTGGCAAACGGTATAGGCGAGCACGGATCGGCCATTCCTTGGACAAGTCAAAAGGCTGGTTGTTGAATTGTTCCATATCTTTTTGGCATTCATCCAAAGAGCATTCGATCATATCAAAAATTTCTTTCCCGTTATTCTCAGTTTCAAAATAGAGTCCCGATTGTTCATTTCCTTTCAGAACGCTGTGTAAGAGGTCTACGGAATGAACAACGTGTGTAAAAGATTTTTGTAACAAATCAGTCCGCAAGTTTCCTGACAAAAGAAAACTCCATCCTAAATTATAGAAATTAGCTGGATATATATGTGCATATCGCCATAAATCCTCTTGATAATGATTCAAATGCAACTTCATGCTTTCTTATCGTCTTAATATGTATCTTAAAGTTCCCAACATGCTAAATCCTTGTTGAATGTAAGGAACGAACGTACTTCCTCCTTGGTAATAAGTCTTATCGAATAGATTATAGAATGTCAATTCTAGCTCAATGTTTTTAAATCGATAACGTGCGCCCGCATTGGCTATAAAGATAGCGGGCAATTGATTCTCAAGATCAACGACTGTTTCTCCTCCGATCATGACATGATCTATCGGGGATAATTGCGGACCAGTTAGTGACGCATTTGCGTATAGCCAGAGTTCGTGTTCGGATTTCTTTACGACATTACCGTTTAGCACCAAATTCATGAACCAATTTGGGATATTGTGTATACGATGTCCTGAAAAGCTATAATTTGTTCCTCCTAATACGTTTTGATAAGTCAAATTGAAATTCGCCATAAAGCGAGGGACATGATATTGTATCGTATTTTCTAAGCCTATAGTCCGTAACTCGCCACCATTGATGTAACGAGGATCATTTCCTGTCGCGGTTGGGTCGCGATAAATTAATCCCGTCAGGTTATTGTAGAAGAATACGCTATTGTAGCTTAATGCGGGAATTGGATGATAGGAAATACTCGCTTGAAAAGCCTCCATGTATTCAGATTCCATATCCTCAAGTCCTTTATAAGAAGGAAGTCCATTATAGCGATAGAAGTAAGGT
The DNA here is from genome assembly GCA_019114945.1 of Candidatus Parabacteroides intestinigallinarum. GTDB lineage: Bacteria > Bacteroidota > Bacteroidia > Bacteroidales > Tannerellaceae > Parabacteroides > Parabacteroides intestinigallinarum. The sequence continues at coordinate 4,927 of DXEN01000008.1, forward strand.
GCGTCTACAAATGATCGGCCGTAATTGGCTTTTATATTAATTTTGTCATTTAATAAATAGATTAGAGAGATACGAGGTGAAATAGATGTGACGACATTTTTATTTGCTCGCCTTTTAATGTCATAGCGAGCTCCTGCGTTCAGAATCAATCTTTTATTAAAATAGTGCTTCAATTGGATAAATGGAGAATAGGTCGATTCGGCTCCTGTCTGGACAGGGGTAGGAAAAGAGGAGATGATATTTGTATATTCCGAACCAATAAATCCTTCTTTTCCATATAGGCGTATGTATTCCAATTGCATTCCAACTAGTAAATTACCTTTTCCTAATATGCCTAATTGCGGGTAAGTGTAATTTGCTAAAGCGGTCCCACCTAAAGAATATTCAGACCACCTCATGATTTGGAAGGGGGAATAAATTGTCGCTGTATCTCCTGCGGCTACTCCACTGACACCATCGCCTATTAATGAATAGAGACTACTCTTATTTAAATCAAAATAGCCATTAATGTCAATTGACCAATTTCCGAATTGATTTAGATAGGAAATGCCCGCATGTGTAAAGGACATGCCATGCCCTGGACCTTCTCCATTTGTAACCAAATATTTATCATAATCATATAAGGCTCCCATGGATGAATAGACATCTGCGTGGGTTGGAATTTTTTTGCCATATCGTTGATTGAAATTTAATGTGATTTTCCGCCACTTGAATGTGAACCCAAAATCATAAGATGGTAATCGATTGTATCCTTCTGTCCATGCGTATCCATCATGAGGATTTGTGCCAATCGCGTCCTGAGCTGAAACGAATCTCTTTTGTCCATCTGAGGCATAAATGGAAGCCCATCCCATAAAGTCCATGTCCATGAAGCGTTTCCCGACCAATAGGCTACCTTTTTTTTGCCCGAAATTGCCAAACCCGACAGAGGCTTCCACGCCATTTACATCCGAACCTTCTTTCGTGATCAAGTTGACGACCGCCATTAAAGCGACGTTGCCATAAAGCGACGAAGCCGGTCCCCTTAGTACCTCTATTTGCTTTACTTTATCCAAGCTAATGCTATAATCAGGTGCCGCTTTATTGGTCGCACGAGCATTCATGCGTTGGCCATTCAACATGATTAATATTTTTTCCTGCCCGGCCGAATAAACGCCATGCGTCGCCACGTTTACCTCGTTGGGGCTTTCAACGGAGGTTATTCCGGGGACGTAGGCGATTAGGACATCTTTCAATGTTCGTGCCCCGATCGCCTCGATCATCTCTTCCGTAATCAAGGTGACAGGAACCGGGGCTTCCTCCACGGTCTCGGCTTGTTGAGAGGCGGTCACAAGAGTAGTCTTTCCTTCTTTACGGTTCCGGATCAACTCGGCGAACCGCTCCGGGTCGTTGAACGAGATACTATAATAAGGATCCTCTTTCAACAATAAATCCACGCACTGGTTGGCGTTCTCCATGTCATCTTGCGCTAAGTAGCATAGCGCCAGAAGGCGATAGGCGCTGACCTTCAGCGTACCGCTATATGTGGCGACTTCCCGGTTGAGCATATCGATCGCATTGTCAAGATGCCCTATCTGATATTCCGACTCCGCCAAGGCAAAGCGTTGCCGATGATCCATCTCGGCTTGTTGAGCGAACAAAGAGCCGGAGATAAGGATGTTTATCGTCGCCCATATATAGATTAGCCTCCTCATAGATTCATCGGTATGGATATCGTAAAACGGGTATATTTGTTTTCCTCAGACTCGAATTTGATTTGCCCATGGTGTTTCACCTCGATAATATCGCGGGTAATGGAAAGCCCTAAACCGGTCCCCTCGCCTACCGGCTTTGTCGTGAAGAAGGCATCGAACAATTTCCGCTTCACTTGGTCGGACATCCCGATACCATTATCTTCTATACATATATATAATGTCTGCTCCTGTTGATACGCCTTGACACATACGGTCGGGATATACGCGCTCCCGGTCGCCGTATCGTGCTGCTTTTTCCAGACGGCGTAGCAAGCGTTGTTCATTAGGTTGATAATCGCCCGGCTGATATCTTGCGGGATTACCTTCACCTCGGGCAAGGTCGGGTCGTAATCCTCCTGGATGCTCACATTGAAGTCCGCTAAATTCGCACGCATCGCATGGAAGGAAAGCCAAACATATTCCTTGAGTAGCTTAGGAATGGAAGTAGGCATAAACTCGTCCGACCGTCCGCGCGAATACAGCAAGATACCTTGGATGATATCGGTCGCCCGATGTCCATGCTCGGCGATCTTCGCCAAGTAAGAGCGCAACGTAGCGATTGTCTCTTTCAATTCATCATTGGCCTCATCTTCCAAGTCGATGCCTTTCTCGTCGAGGATATCCGTCAGGTCGTCTACCATATCGTTGGACATCTGGCTGAAATTGATAACAAAATTCAACGGATTTTGTATCTCATGCGCGATCCCCGCGCTCAATATGCCCAATGAGGATAGTTTCTCCGACTTCTGGATCTGCGCCCGCAAATCCTGGACCTGCTGCTCTAATGCTTTTATATCATTCATCGTCGTCATGTTTTGAGGATTGATGTATAGGAATGGACAAAATAAATTCCGTATATTCATCTTTTTGAGACTTCACTTCCACGGAACCATTATGATTCAAGATAATTTCCCGGCTCAGGTATAAGCCGACACCCGCGGCCTCGGCGGTTGTCTTCGTCGTAAAGAAGGGATCGAAGATCTTATCCATGATATTGGACTCGATACCGATACCATTATCCCATAAATGAATATTCGTTTTGTCGCCTTCTTTTTCCAAATGGATACGCATTTCCGCCTCATACGCCATCTTCGCTTTTTTCTTGCAGAGCGCATGTACACTGTTCTGCATCATGCTCATCAACGCTTTCCCCAATTGCAAGGCATCGACTTGCGCGACGAGCTTCTCGCCAAACGGCTCGAATATTACACGGATATCGTTCGCTTGAATCTCTTTCTGGTAATATTGTTTCAATACATCCAGGTTGTTGAGGATTAATTTGTTGAGGTCCGTCTCCGCAAAATGGCAACTATGATCGGACAACATCTCTTCCATGGCTTTCAATATACGCGAGGTACTGTTGCCATGTTCCTCGATTTTCGTCAGGTGCGTATTCAACATCTCCAGGATTTCATGCATATCCTCGTAATTATCGGTGGATATGCTTTCCTGCTCATCCTCGATATCCTCTCGCATATCTTTCAACAAGACGTTCGATAGATGCGAGAAGTTAATGATATAATTCAACGGATTCAAGATACGATCGATCAGTCCTTGGGTCAACTTACCAACGGTCGCGACTTTTTCCTGACGAATCAATTGCTCTTGCGCCTCGCTCAACTCCTGGAGCGTCACCTCCAGCTTTTGGGATTTCTCGGCGATCTCATCCCGTTGCTCCCGAATCTGCCGGGTACGCTCTTCCACGATGCCTTCCAAGCGCATCTTCTCCGCCAACAGCTTCCGGGTACGCCACTTGAAGAACAACAGGATCAATAGGACAAGGCCCGCTAAGTAAACCAATAGGCTATACCATTTGAGGTAAAAGGGTTTCCAGATCGTGAACGTAAAAGTATCCTCCTCGCTCTCGCGGCCAAAAACATCCATTGCCTTTACATGGAACGTATAAGTGCCATAGGAGAGGTTGGTATATTCCCTTTTCGAGGAACTTTGCCATGGGCTCCACGACGTCTCGTAGCCTTCCAAGTAATAAGCGTATTGAGTCGCCTGGATAACGTCGCTCGCGTCCGAGGAGAAGGAAAAAGAAAAGTTCCGGAACGCGCTCTGAAAATAGGGCGCCGGCAATGTCGTGATTCGTCGCAGGTCGTTATTATATCCCTCATAATAGATGGAATCGTTGCCCGTTTGGATGGACCGGATATGGATAGCGGGCCTTTGGGCGTAGGCGGCATCCGGATTGTTCGGGTCGAACTTAATCAATCCAAAATCGCCACCAATCCAAGCGACTCCGTTGTCCTCCAGGAATAACGTACGGACAGTATATGCCTTTATCGGAGCAAGCATCTGGTTGCATCGGGTGTCTATTTGCCCTTCCGACAAGGCCATCAGGTTCTTCCCGTCACCTCCCGTGATCCATTCTTGCTTGCCGGAAGGCGTGGCGGCATAAAGGCCCGGCCACCAAAGGTTGGCACTCAGCAAAGAATCCAACGGAGAGGAAATCCGCTCGAACCGATTTGTAGCCGCGTTCCAACGTTGAAAGCCGTATCGCGATAAGACCCGGATGGTGTTATCGATCACGTATAACTTATTTCCGCCAATCGCCTGGATGCCTCGCGTAGAATCTTGCAACACCGGCTCCGAAAGATCGGTACCCCATTGATACAACTCGCCATATAACGTCTCGGCCCAAAGCCTATCGGCCGCGAAGGCTAATTGGACCGCTTTTTCCACGTCCGCGATTTTTTCCTTTCGGCTCCCCGTTATGCGATAAACACCATCGATCTCTCCCGTATATAAAACATGAGAATCTTTTGGATCGAACGTCAAGCTAAACGTATTATAATCATTAATCGCCTTCGCCCGGTTCCCGTTGATTTGGAACAAGCCATTGCTGGTTACGGCGTATAAGTCGCCTTGAGGGCTCTCTTTCAATTGCCAGCAAGATTGCGTGATCGCGGGAAGTTGCACGAAGCGGTCGCTTTCCGGAGCATACAAGAAAAGTCCGTGAAGCGTCCCGGCATAAAGCCGGTCGCGATAGCGGTATAACGCGGTCACCTCGCCATTCAAACCCTCTGTTGTCCCGAATCGTGTATAAAAAGAGGGGACATTTATCCGGAATACACCGTTATCCGTAGCCGCCCATACCGAGCCTTTGCCATCGTACGCTAACTCGTTAATGGTATTGCTACAGATTCCGTTCGCCTCCGTTATCGCGTACAACGGTTCTCCCCGCGCGTCCCGGACAAGGAGCCCGGACGTCCCTTGCGCCGAGACGGTCCGCCCGTCCAGCAATTCTACGCGTCGCTCGCCGGTATCTTCTATAACATCCTTGGTCATCGATTCTATGGAAACAATCGAATCACGCAGGAGCGTGACTTGATAATTCTGCGTATCGAACAAGAGCGTCTCACCTCGTTCCTCGATTCTCGTCACTTCCCCAATTTGAACACCTTTCAGGTATGTCTCCTGATCGGAGATGTAAGAACGCAATTGAGGGGCGCCTTTGGGCGAGGCGACGATTTCTCCGATATAATTATGTCCGCCCGCCCAGATTCGATTCCGCCGGTCGATGTGCAGGCGAGTAATCCGCGAGATGCCCGGGGTAAGTATTTTGTGCCATTCCGCTCCGTTATAGTAAATAATACCCTCGAAGTTGGCGAAATAAACGACTCCGGAGGAATCGCAAACCACGTCGAAGTTCCGGTTGTGCGCTTGGTATTCCTGAGCCGTATAATTCCGGAAGAAAGGCATACCCTCTTGCGAGAAAGCCGGGAAAAGTATCCCCAACACGCATACGATCCCGATCGCGCATTTCCTTTTCCATCTATTTTTATCTGTAGGTCTCATACGCGCTTACTTCTCCAATATAATAATCCCATTCTTCCCGCGTGAAATTCCGGGTCAGACGACTTCGTATTTCCGATGCCATATAATCCGGCGAGATAGAGACGGAACTGAGGTTCCCTTTCTCGTCGCCCGTAAAGATTCGCTCGCCATCCGGATTGATAATAAACGTATGTATCCACTCGGACGGACGATAAACGATAGACGAGGCGGCCTTGTTCTCGTTGTTGATATTCCAGAGGCGGACCGTCCCGTCGTAACTGCTCGTGAATAATCTCCCGCCTAAGAAACGTATCGCCGTAATGGGTGATATATGCCCGCTGAGTTCCGAGGAAACACCGTCGCGCACGTCATCGAGAACGACCAGCCCGCTTTTATATCCAATCATGAGGATACCGCTATGGGCATCGGAATAAACGCAGGTAACAGGCTGCTTGACGCGATCCGCCAACACCGTGGCTTGCCCTCGCTCGTCGATCCGGTAGACACTCCCTTGGTCGTCTCCTACGATGAGTCCCTTGTCGCTTATCTCGCAAGCCGTTATCGTATGCGGATGGTGATAGACCAGGGTGAAATTCCATTTATTTACCTGGGCTTTCCAAATATCGCCTTTTTTAGAGGCCACGAACAGATCGCCACGGATAACGCCCATGCCCACGCAAGCGTCGCCCGGAAGCGGAATCTCGGACAAATTCCCTTCACCATCGATGCTGATGACTTGCCCCGTAAATGAGAGGACGAAAAGCCGCCCCGACGTTTTGTCGAGCTCTATTTTCCGGAAATCATACTTAGGGTCGTCTATCCACACGCGCTCCCGGATCAGGTCGTTCCCGGATGTTTTCCAAAGGAATAACTCGCCGTACTGGCTCGCTGATAGCAACAAGGCCTCCTGCCTCCGGTAATAGGGCATGATATCGCGGATCGCTCCTTTGTGCAATCCCCAGCGTTGCGATAAATCGCTGGTTTGGGATAAGGCGTCGAAGATAGCGGGCTGGTAAACATCGCCTTTGTTCTCGGACGTGAATTTCCAAGCCGAATAGCTGAGCAAGGAAGCCAAATCCTCGTTCCCGAGCGCGTATTGCGTCGAGGCTTGCGCCCCCAGCGAGCGTCCCAGCGCCAAGCGAGCCAATGTATCCGCCTTCATACGCGCCTCTACCGCCTCCTCCCGACGCAACTCGGCGATTCGTTTCTGCTCCTCCATTTGGTTATAGGATTCTACCGCCGCCTGTTGGGCGAGGAGCGCCCTTTCCCGCTCCAACTCGGCGTGCTCGCGCATTTGATCGGCGATCTGCTTTTGGTTTACCGCCTCTTGCCGTTGTATATCCGATATCTCTTTTTGCTGATAAGCGATTTCCTCCAGTTGCGTGCTGACCCGCCGGGTGATGGTCGCTTCTTTCTGCGCTTCCGTGGCTTGTCGCAATTGCTCGGTCAACGCCTCACGCTCCCGGCGATTCACCTGGTTTTCCCACCAAAGCGTAGCCATACCCGCACCTCCTCCTACGATGAGCAGCAGGAACGCGGCCAGACTAATAGATCGCTTGGGGAAAAGGGGCATATCAATTCTTCTTTCGTTTGATTACCAACATCGTTATATCATCGGATTGGGTCGTGTCGCCAATGAACTCGCCCAAATCGTTATGCACCTCTTCGATGATTGTTTTCGCGTCCTCGTAATAAAGTTCCGCCAAGGAGTCCTCCAAACGTTCCTCGCCGAAAGGCTCGTCTTTCTCATTAAAGGCCTCCGTCACGCCATCGGTGTATAACACGATCGCCTCACCCGGATTCAGGTGAGTCGTGTTGTTCTTATAAACGAATCCCTCGATGCCTCCGGCCACGAAGTTCGGGAATTGCTTCACTTTCTCCACCGTACCATCCTCGTGCAGGATATAAGCGGGGTTGTGTCCCGCGTTGGTGAAGTCGATATCGCCTGTCTTATGATTCAGGATTCCGTAGAACATCGTGACAAACATTGAATTGACACTCGCTTTGCATAACAGGCGGTTCACCTCGTCCATGCACTCGTTGGTCGTTTCCGTGGCCATAGCCACCGAGCGGAGCAACGTATTACTTACCGCCATGAAGAGAGCCGCAGGAATACCTTTACCCGATACATCGGCGATAACGAAGCCAATCTTATCCTCGTTAATCCGGAAGAAATCATAGAAGTCTCCTCCGATTTCCTTTGCCGGGGTCATGGAGGCGTAGATATCCAACACGGAAGCCAATTCCTTGAAAGGCGGGAACTTGCACGGCAATATCGCTTTCTGGATCTCGCCCGCCGTAGCCAGGTCCGATTGCAACGATTGCAATTGGAAATGCTCTTGCTGGGTCTTCTTCACGAACTCGATTTGCTCGATCGCCTTCTCGATAGTCACGGAAAGGTCGTCCATGTCGATTGGTTTCGTCGCGAAGTCGAACGCGCCCCGGTTCATCGCCGTACGGATATTTTTCATATCGCCGTACGCGGACACCATGATGCACTTCTGGGCGGGGTTGCGCAACTCGTTGATTTTCGATAACAAGGTCAGTCCGTCCATCTCCGGCATATTAATATCGCTCAGGATAATATCGAAGTTCGGTTGCTCTACCATCAATTTAAGAGCTTCCAAGCCATTATGCGCGAACGTGAACTCGTATTCCCCTTTCCTGATTTTCCGCCGGAAGTAATGCGTTAATAAGACCTCCAAGTCTTGCTCGTCATCAACACTTAATATTCGTATAGCCATATCTATGTTGTTTTCATTTACAATGGATTATAGACTCGCGAATATACGTTTTTTTCAAATACCATTTTCGCTTTTTCCCCTTTTCTTCCGTAGCATTCGGATAAAACGCTCCGCGATTACATACAGGCCTGTACCGATAAGCGCACCCACCGAATGAACCAACAAATTTCCGCCCTCAGGGTCGTTCGCGAGGTTCAACCGCGAGATTCCACCCATAATCAGGAAGAACAAGACGAATACAAGGAAATAACGCCCTCCTTTTTTATACGTTTGTTTCATATCCTATTCATTATTATTGTCTAATCGAAATCCTAACGCCCGGAATGTCACGGCCTCCTCATCGCTCGCGTGGAGAATCCGGTAAGCCGGATACTCGCGGGGGTGATCGTAATTCGCCCGGAACCACTCGAAGCGCTCCGGAGTGGCGCGCAAGGCTTTATCGACAGGAAGCGGATGAAACGTACGCAAAATAGCGCCCGCCACACGGTCGCCCTCAAGTTGATCCAAGTCGATAACCGGGTCGCATGGCGCGGGAGGAAGAATCCGGTCGATACGCTCTACGCGCAGGTGGAAGAAACGGGCGATGTTCTCCACGCAAGCGCGTGTACCATTCGCCTTTCCATCCGCGGAGAACCCGGCGATGTGCGGCGTGGCGATCGACACTTGACTCATTAACTCCCGGTCGATCCGGGGCTCGTTCTCCCAGCAATCGATAATCAACTCGCTCACCAGCCCTTTCGCCTTCGCTTCCTTCAGCGCTTCCGTATCGTGCACGGCGCCCCGGCAACTATTCACGAACCAAGGTTTACGCCTCAGGCTTTGGAAAAAGGCCTGATTCGCTAAGTGATAGGTCGGGTAGCTTCCTTCCCGTGTCAAGGGAACATGGAGCGTAATGATATCCGCCTCTTGGGCGATTGTGTCCAGGGAAACAAAACCCGCCTCGCCTTCCCGCTCGGCCCGGGGCGGGTCGTTCCGGAGTACCCGCATCCCTAAAAGCGCGCAAAGGCGTTCCACGATCGATCCGACATGCCCTACGCCAATGATGCCGATGGTCTTCCCGCGAAGCGATTCCCCGGTGCGCCGGGCGACCGCGAGCAACGAGGAAAGGACATATTGCCCGACCGAGGCGGCGTTGCATCCCGGCGCGTTTTTCCACTCGATACCGGCCTCCGCGCAATAACGCGTGTCGATGTGGTCGAAACCAATCGTGGCGGTGGTGATTAACCGGACCGCGCTACCTTCCAATAACGAGCGGGTACATTTGTCGATACTCCTGACAATCAAAGCGTCGGCGTCCTTGACACGTTCCGGCGTGAACTCGCTCGCGTTGATATACGCGACCTCCGCGACCGGCTCCAAGATGCCCTTCAAATAAGGGACGGTATTATCTGCTACTATTTTCATGCTCGGCTCCTTTCTATGAATCGGTTTATCTCATTTTTCCTAAAAGATAGCTTTACCGCGTATAAAAGCATGTTTTCTTCCTCCGAAAGGTACGTTTTATTATCGCAACTTGTTTCGGTTGAAATGCGGACCCGCCTTGAAGAGGAAGAAAAGCGTGGATATTACGGTGAGGCAAGCGCCAAACAAATAGGCGTACTCGAACCCTCCCAAACGTTGGGCGATGCTACCGCCCACCATCAATCCGATACCGATGCCCACGTCCCAACTGGTCAGATACGTGGAGGTGGCGGTACCGCGCTGATTATTGGGCGCCAAGTTCACGAACAAGGTATTGAATGCGGGGAACATCGTCCCGAAAGCCACACCTTGCGAGAGCGCGATGCCGATATACAGATAAGAGGTGAACACGTGGTTCCAAGCCATCAAGCTCTTGAGCGCGGCGAGCAGGAAAAAGCTGATGGCGGCCAAATACATGCCCAAGGAAATGACCAGCGTAACGCGTCCTTTATCGACTTGCCGACCGGAGAAAAGCCTCGATACCGCCAAGCCGATCGCCATGAAGGTGAAATACAAACCGGAGTTTACGTCGATCCCGATCTCGTCCGCGTACATCGCCACGTAGGTGGTGGTCATGCCATACGGGATGGAGAGCAAGAGCAGGGAAATGCCCGCCAACGTTCCTTTCACGAGGAAGAAACGGTCCAGCGAGATCGGTTCCCGCTTCACCGGAGGCTTATAAGGCGTTTTTACCATATATGCCATGAGAATCCCCAAGCCGCACGAAAGGAGCGCGCAGAGGAAAATCACGTCGTAAGTAACGCTCTCGTGCATGAACAAGCCGATCATCGGACCGAAGCTCATAGCGATGTTGTTCGCCAAGCCATAGTAGCCCACTCCCTCGCCGCGACGGGACGAGGGCAAGATATCGATCAGGATCGTATTGCCCGCCACGGTCACCATGCCGAAGGCAAGGCCATGCACGACGCGCAGGGCGATAAACAACGTCAGCACCGTAGCGAACATATAACCGGCGAAGATGGCGGCAAATATGAAATAAGCGACCAGATACAACGGACGCCGCGCGAAGGTGTCCAGGAAATAACCCGCGAAGGGACGGATACAGAGCGCCGCCAGCGTGTAGCAGGACAGGACGAACCCGATCATCGATTTCCCCACCATGAACTCTTCCTCCAAATAGAATGGCAAGATGGGCAAGATTAGATAGAACGCGAAATAAAGCAGGAAATTCGCCGCCAGTATATAACAAAAACTGGGCGTCACCATTTTGTCTGTACGCATAATAACTTCTGTTTGTCGCCGCAAAGTTACGAAGTTATGATTTTAAATTTCAGATTTTAGATTTCAAAATTCGGATTTAGACTTGTAAAATATAATTATTACCTTTGGCGTGTTTATGTGATTTGTAAATTTGAAATCTGAAATTTAAGATGAGAAAGTTTTTTACGTTAAGTATTTTAGGCGCGGCTTGCCTCGCTTGGACAATGAACGCGGCTCCCCGCTCGGCGGAGGACGCGTTGCGAGTCGCCATATCGTTTTATCAGGAGCAAAGCTTGCTGCGCTCCGTCTCCGACGCGGATTTCCACTTGGTGTATACCGGCGAGAGCGATGGTTTGCGCTCCACATCCGAGCCGTATTATTATATCTATAATATAGGCGAGGACGGAGGTTTCGTGATGGTATCGGGCGACGACCGGGTAGATGCGGTCATCGGTTATGGCCTATCCGGAGCGTTCGACCCTAACAAGATTCCGGCGAACATGGCGGGCTGGTTCAAGGAGTACGAGCGCCAGATCGACTACGCCCGCACGCTCCCGGAGCGGGTCTTCCCGGAGGCGAGCACCAAGGCCGCCGCGAGCGATTCCCTGCCGGACCGCGTCGAGCCTCTGATCACGACCCAATGGGATCAATTAACCCCCTATAACCTGCTTTGCCCGATGGTGGGCTACCAGCGGACGCCGACCGGTTGCGGCGCTACGGCGATGGCGCAGATTTTGAATTATCACAAATGGCCGGAACGAGCGACTGGAACAGGCTCTTACACCGTCCCAGAGTTGGGCGGCGACACGACTTACGTGGACCTGAGCCAATTCACCTTCGACTGGGCGAACATGGCAGACGTGTATGACGAGAACGCCACCACCGAACAGCGCGAAGCGGTGGCGGAATTGATGTTCGCCGCGGGTGCCGCTATTAACATGGTGTATAGCACCACTTGGAGCTACTCTCAGTATAATCAGATATCGGAAGGATTTGTCACGCACATGGGTTACGATGAGAATCTGGCCTACTTGATGCGCAACTGCTATGACTCCGACTCTTGGGAGTCCACCATCAAGAAGGAATTGGCGGAGAAACGCCCGGTCTTCTACATGGCGCAATCCATTAGAGACGGTCATTATTTCGTGTGCGACGGATATGTGAGCTCTCCGAGCCAAGGCGACTACTTCCACATCAATTGGGGATGGGGTGGCATGCGAAACAATTATTTCCGGTTGGATTTGCTGAACGAGTATGACGTGGAGGGTAACATGACCGGTTACTCGTGGGACCAGGTGGCTCTCGTGGGCATCCAGAAGCCGACCGACAGTTCTGAGCGAATCGAGAAGGTCGCGATGGTTCGGTTTGAGCCGGAAGAGGATTACATCGCACAAGGCAACACCTTGCACCTCAGCTACGATTATCAATACAGCGGTTCCATACCAACGCGCAGACTCCAGCATGGTTTTGCCATTTATACGGACAATGGCCAAGAGGTGGGAAGTTTGGAAAATGAACTAGAGATAATTCCTCAATACAATTATTGGTACAGAGAGCGTTGGAGGATAACCGACTTAAGGCTTGACCCCGGCACCTATAAAGTGCGCATGCTGTATCGTTTCGAGGGCGATGAGGAATGGAAGGAGATAACTCCGATGAAAGATGCCTTGCTGTTCGACTTTACGCTGACGGCCACGGAAGATAGGATTTTCTGGGACTCCACAAACCGTATCCTGACGGGCGACCCCGTCCAGATGGAGCGTTCCGACTTACCGGCCTATACTTGGTTCGCCACGAGCACGCTACGCAACAGTGCGCCCGATGAGACACAGGCCTCACTCTTGATGCACATATTCTCGAGCACGATAGACGCCATGTTCTACGCGGCAGGCGTATATCTCGACGCAGGGGCGGCGGAGACGGTGGAAATCCCGCTCACCATCCAGCTGGAGCCGGGCGAGTACACGGCAGAGTTGGTCGCCTCGAATCTTGCGGACACCTATACATATCCCATAGAGGGCACCCGCACGACCTTCACCGTTTCGGAGGAGCCGACCGCCAACGAGAGCATCTCCGGCCCGACGGGCGGCGTGAGCGTCCGCGTGGAGGGCGACCGGCTGAGGGTGGAATCCGCGGCTGAGGTGCGCGAGGTGCGGCTGTTCGACATCACGGGGCGGCAAGTGGCCGTCGGGCAAGGCCCGGAGGTCTCCCTGACAGGTGTCGCGGCGGGTGTTTACATCGTCCGTGCCGTGACGGACGAGGAGACGCTCACCCGCAAGGTGCTCATCGGGCAGCGGTAGCGGCGCGGGGGCGTTCATTTTCGGAGACAATCATTTGGCGTAATGAATCATAAATCCTAATTTTGTCTCACTTACAAGAAAGAAATGCTTATGAACAGGAAATTGACCTTGAGTGTGCTGGGGGCGGCCTGCCTCGCCCTGACCGTGGGCGCCAAATCCCGCTCGGCGGTGGAGGCGCTGGAGATCGCACGGACGTTCTACGAGGGGCAGAGCCTCTTGAGGGCGGTGGCGGAGCAGGACTTCCGGCTGGTCTATACAGGCGGCGGGAGCGACCTTCGCTCGGCCGCCGAGCCCTATTACTATATCTATAACGTCGGCGAGGACGGCGGCTTCGTGATGGTCTCCGGCGACGACCGGGTGGCGTCCGTCATCGGCTACGCCCTGAGCGGATCGTTCGACCCGGCGGATATGCCGGACAACATGAAGGGCTGGTTCGAGGAGTACGAGCGCCAGATCGACTACGCCCGCACGCTCCCGGAGCGGGTCTTCCCGGAGGCGAGCACCAAGGCCGCCGCAAGCGATTCCCTGCCGAACCGCGTCGAGCCGCTGATCACGACCCAATGGGATCAAGGGGAGCCGTACAACCTGCTTTGCCCGGAGATAAACGGACAACGGGCATTGACCGGATGCGGAGCGACCGCTATGGCGCAAATCTTGAATTACTATCAATGGCCGGAGAAGGCGACCGGCAAGGGTTATTACATCATCCCGGAACTGGGCACGGATACGATATGGGTCGACCTTAGCCAATATACTTTCAATTGGGCGAACATGGCGGATATATACGACGAGAATTCCACGCCGGAGCAACGCGAGGCGGTAGCGGAGTTGATGGCCGCCGCGGGAGTCTCTGTCGGCATGAGATACGGCTCCCAGGCCAGTAGCTCTTTAACTGATCCTATTCTCAACGGGTTCATCCGGCATATGGGATTCGACGAGAAGAGCGTGGCGTACGTAAAACGCTCTTTTTTCGACTCGAATAGTTGGTATACGCTCCTAAAGGAAGAATTGGCGGCCGGAAGGCCGATTTATCACGTTGGGCGATCCATCACCGGTGGACATGCCTTTATTTGCGATGGCTACATAGATTCTCCGGACGATTCTTTCTTCCACATCAATTGGGGTTGGGGAGGAAATGGAGATAACTATTTCAAGCTGGATTTACTGAACGAGTACGATACCTCCGGACATCTCGCCGGATACTCGTGGGATCAATCCGCCATAATCGGCCTCCAAAAGCCGACCGAACAGTCCGAACCCTTCGAGAAGGTGGGCATGAAGGGCTTCAAGCCTGAGAAAGAGTCTATCGCGCAAGGCGATACGTTGCGATTCACCTATTATTATCAGTATATCGGTTCGCTTTCCACGAAATCGATCGAGCATGGGTATGCCCTTCTCAAGGATGGAAAGGATACCGTAAGACACGAGACAATGACATCCGAGGCGCTTCCAATGGATTATTGGGAATACGTTGATCAGGAAATCCATGATTTGCATCTTGATCCCGGTACGTACGAGTTACGTCTTTTCTACCGTATGGAAGACGAAGAGGAATGGAAAGCGATGACACCCACGAAAGATGCCATACGGTTCGATTTCACGCTGACCGCTACCGACGATCGAATTTATTGGAACGCCGATGCCCGCTCGCTTTCCGGAACACCTGTCGAGATGATACGCCAGGAGAACAACCCTATATTTACGTGGCTCATCAAGACGACGCTTTATAATGAGTCGGATACCGAGGAAACACAAGCCATTCTGTCGGCACATATCACCTCCGACGCGATGAATCTGGACACGGTTCCCAACGTAGGGGGCGTTTATCTGTCTCCCTCGGAGACACTCACCATATGGTATCCGTTTACGATCCCATTAGAGCCGGGCGAGTATACGATTGAGTTATTAGCCAACGATGAGATAAAAGCTTATACCTACGCGATAGAAGGCACCCGCTCCACCTTTACGGTGGACGACCTGACCGCTACGGAAGCGATCGAGGCGAATACCACGACGGTCAACCAGTCCGGCGACCGCCTGATAATCCGCACGGATGAAGTTGTCCAAGCCATCCGTTTGTACGACCGCTCAGGCCGCTTGGTACGTACGGGTGATGAGGCGGCACTTTCCATCTCCGGCCTGCCCGCGGGCATCTATGTCGTCAGTGTAGAGACCCCGTCGGGGTGCATCACGCGGAAAGTGAAGATTCAATAATAAATACAGATCACGAACTATGAGTTACGATTTATGGATGCGCGCCAAAGCATGACAATAAATCGTGACTCATAGCTCGTAACCCATAATTCATAAAAGCATGAGACAAGCGATAGCTATTTGTTTAATGGCCGCCATCGGCGGAAACCTAAGTTGCTCCTCCGGGAAACGGACCGCCTCCGGTGAGGCAAGCGATAACGGAGTGGCAAACGTCGCGACGGTTTCCTCCGGGACGATCTCCAGGCAACCTTCCGCACCTACGCAAGCCGGACCGCCCGTGGTGGTTTACAAGACCACGAAAGACTATAGCCGCAACGTCCCGGTCGGCTTGAGTGCGGACGGCACGCGGGTCGTATCCTATCCGGCGGTGAGCGACGTACGTAGATTACCTTATCCCACGCCTCTCGCGAACGGATACCTGTTGGATAACCGAGGCATCGGGCATAACGTAGCGTTCTTGTCTTACACATACGAGGAGTACGCCGCGTTACCCGCCACGCCTTCCCCCGAGGAGTTGCTGGAGAAAGTAATCGACAAACACCCACTTCTGGAGATTCATTTCCTGGGCAACCGATATCAATACAAGGATATCATTCGGGAACTGAACGAACGCATCGAGGCCGGTGAGCTCCGATGAGCGAATGACCTCCACACCTATGGAGAAGAGGAGAAAAAGCTTCGATTTCCTTCGGGAGAAATAAACTTTTCTTCCGAAGGAAATTGTTTTTTCCTTCGAAGGAAATGGAAATTCCCTTCGGAGGTATGAAAAAATCATAAATCATAAATCAGAATTGCGTATCTTTGCCCAAGTATTCACAGCAGAAAAGAGAATTATATGAACTTCAGCGAACAATGTTTCCGGATTTTCGAGCAGGCAACGAAAGCCTATCACGAGACCAATAGCGTGGACGCGACGGTGCATAACCCGTACCCGGTCAAGAGCATCGAGTTTTATCTATACTTGAAAAACTGGATCGATGCCGTGCAATGGCATTTGGAAGACATCATCCGCGACCCGGCGATCGATCCGGTGAAAGCGCTCACCATCAAACGGCGCATCGATAAGTCGAACCAAGACCGGACGGATTTGGTGGAGCTGATTGATAGTTTCTTCCTCGATAAATACAAACACGTGAAAGTCGCCCCGAACGCCACGATCAATACGGAAAGCCCCGCCTGGGCGGTCGACCGCCTATCGATCCTCACGCTGAAGATTTACCACATGCGCGAGGAGGTAGAACGCGCCGACGCGACTCCGGAGCATAAAGAGCGATGCGAGCGGAAACTGGCGGTGTTGCTGGAGCAGAAAAAGGATTTATCCCTCGCCTTGGACCAATTGCTGACCGACATCCACGATGGCAAAAAATACATGAAGGTCTATAAGCAAATGAAGATGTATAACGATCCCTCGTTAAATCCTGTTTTGTACGGCAAGAAATAATGGCAAAGATATTAGTGATACGACTTTCCGCCATCGGCGACGTAGCGATGACCGTTCCCGTGATTTATTCCGCCGCCCGGGCCAACCCGGAGGACTCGTTTACGGTGCTGACGCAGGCGTTCCTGATTCCGTTATTCATGCATCGGCCGGCGAACGTAGAGGTAATGGGCATCAATACGAAAACCACGGAAAAGCGTCTTCTGGGATTGCTCCGTTTTACCTCGGCCTTGGTAAAGTATGATTTCGACCTCGTGCTGGACTTGCACGACGTGTTGCGTACGATCGTGATCCGCACGGCGCTCCGTCTGGAAGGGAAGCGGGTGTTCGTGGTCGATAAGGCCCGGAAAGAGCGAGCGCGCCTGACCGCAATGCGGCATAAGAATCTTCAACCTCTTCGCTCGGTGATCGACCGTTATGCGGATGTGTTCCGCAAGGCCGGACTCGCTTACGAGGAATCGTTCACGTCCTTGTTCGCCGATGCTGCGCCCGACCTCTCAGCCTTGGAGTCGTTAGTGGGAGCTAAAAAGGGCGTATGGATTGGCATCGCCCCCTTCGCGAAGCACCGGGGCAAGATTTATCCGGTGGATGAGATGGAACAGGTAATGGACCAACTCGCCCGCCGCGAGGAGGTTACGATTTTCCTTTTTGGCGGTCGGGGCTATGAGGAGGCGATTTTGGACCAATGGGCATACGAGCACGAGCGGGTGATCAGCGTCGTAGGGAAATATACGCTGGATCAGGAGCTGGCGTTGATTAGTCAATTAGATTTGTTGATTTGCATGGATTCGGCGAATATGCATTTCGCCTCGTTGGTGGGTACGCGAGTGCTGTCCATTTGGGGCGCGACACATCCATACGCGGGATTTTATGGGTATCATCAAGACCCGGCCGATTGCGTACAGACGAACTTGCCTTGCCGGCCTTGTTCGGTGTTCGGCGAGAAACCATGCGCACGGGGCGATTGGGCTTGCATGAGCCAAATTAAGCCGGAACGAATCGTGGCGCAAGTACTCACTTCCCTTAACTTGGCATGACCGGATGAAAAAGCGATTAAACAGATGTAAGGCTTCTTGGTCGCTCCGTATCGCCTTGATCGCGTGTTTATGGGGTATCGCCTCGCTTCCCGCGCAGGCATTGAGTTGGTGGGAGAAAGTGGACTACCTGACCTACTCACCCCGTTACTTCGGGCCGAACGCTTTCCCGATACCGGAATTGGTCGGGGCGGACTTGTCGAGACGTTGGGAGGTTGAATTACGGGGTGAATACCATACGATGACCGGCGACCAGACAAAGGATGTCTTCCTGCGTTTGTACATCCCTGTCGTGAAAGGACGGGTAGGCGTGAATATCAGCTGGGTGTTCCAGGAATGGTATGAGATGTCGCCGGAGGTGCGCGACGAGCGCTACGCCGTGGAACAGAAACCACCTATCGCATGCCGGGGTGACGTGATTTTTAATTTCTACTTCCAGGCGCTCCGGAGCGAGAAGTGGATGGATATCATGTTGAGCGCCAACCTGAAGACAGCCAGTGGAGGTCGCTTATGCGACGCCCGTTATACGGATGCCGCCTCGTATTGGTTCGATGCGAATATCGGGCGCACGCTTTGGCGACGTGCCGACGTGAACGCCTCGCTCCGTGTGCAGGCCTTGGCGGGCTTCTATTGTTATATGACCAACGATATCGTACACCGGCAAAACGATGCTATCTCGTATGGGGCCGGCGTACGGGCCACGTACCGGAATTTCTCGCTCGATTGCGATTACGCGGGTTTCCGAGGTTATCAGCACAACGGCGACAAACCGATGATCCTGCGGACCAAGTTGAATTACGAAATCAAGAAGAACATTATCTCTTTCCAATATCGGCATGGCATGAAGGACTATCTATACGATAGCTACTCATTGGGTTACATCCGGTGTTTTTAAGAGCGGCGCTTAGAGTAAGGAGGAACATTTAATGAGGAGGATAGTTATCAATCCATCGTATGGCGAGTTGACGGAATTCATCCATGCGCTTCCGGCCTCGTTCGAGTTTCAGGGCGAGGTGATTTTTCAGGGCAGGAACGTATTGAAACGTTTCTGGGCAGGCGGTCGTTCGCTGATCGTGAAGCGCTTCCGGCGCCCTCATTGGCTTAATCGGTTCGTTTACGTCACCTTGCGCGCTTCCAAGGCAGCTCGTTCCTACCGGAACGGAATGCGGCTGGAGGAATGGGGCATACGAACGCCCGCTCCGGTAGCTTATATAGAGGAACGCTATTGCGGATTGACCGATTCCTATTATATCACGCTCGAGGAACGGGGAATGCGGGAAATCCGTTGCTTTTGCCCGGGTTATTGGAAAGGCGAGCCACTCGAGGTGCTGGATGCCTTTGGCGAATACTCGGCGCGGCTCCATCAACGAGGGGTGCTGCATAAGGATTACTCACCGGGCAATATTCTTTTCAATAGCGAGGATGGACGGATCGAATTTTCCTTGGTCGATATCAATCGGATGCGTTTTGGCCCCGTTACCGAGGAAGAAGGCTATCAAAACTTAAGCCGGCTTTGGTTCGATAACGCTTCCTATCAGCGGGTCGCTTATGCCTACGCACGGGAAGCGGGAATCGCCCCCGAACACGCTTGGGAAAGAATCCGATGGTATAAAGACAAGTTCATGCGTTAAGCATCATTTCCTTAATCTTTTTCAGAAGCGGATTCTTCGGGAAATTCCGGTGGAGATAGCTCGCGTGTTTGTGCGTAAGCCGTTTCAGTTGGTGGTTGCGCATAAAGCTATCCACCCGTTTCTCGAAAAGCTCTCCCCCATAAGCCGGGTATCGCTCGGACGCCGCGTTGCGCTCGTTATAGATGGGCCGTTTGAAGACTTCGTTTCTTACCAGATAACATTGATCCGAGAAACCATAGCTGATAAAGAAGTCGTCGGTCTCGTCGATAGCCTCGCGGGCCACTTTCTTGAATTTACGGTTCCATGCGGGATTGGCGACAACAAGATCTTCCCGGTTGTCCATTAGCGCGATCGCCTCCGGGATCCAACTCTCGGAAGCGGGCGCCATAATCGCGTCGCTGGAGAAATGGAGGTGATACGTTGTCTCGCTCAAGTAAATCCCTACGAGCTCCGCGATGGAATAATAATAACCTTTCCCGAACGAATCCCGGTCTATCTGGAAGAAATCGAGCGCTTCCCGCTCATAATCGGCGGCGATATAATACGTGTCGATGACGCCTTTCCGTACTTTCTCCTCAGCGTACGCACGAACCGTATCAATATCCTTCACATTGTTGATGATCAGTTGCTTGCGCTGAAAGGTAATGCCGCATCGCTTGATCATCTCGTCCAGATAAGGCGTTCGCAACAAGAACCGCCAGTCATTCTCGTAGCACTTTGTCTCGAAAGTAATCGTATTCATCTCTCTATCAATTCAGGGTCTATATCTTCTTTACGTACACGCATCTCCCATATCTTAGCGATCGTGACATATTTATAAAAGGCGTTCAATCCGCAATAAACCAACCCAGCTTTGCCATCCTTGTATCCTCCTTTGAATAGATACAACTTCAGGAAGCGAAAGAAAGTCTCGCCCATCAGTGAGCAGAAAGGATATTTCTTCGTTTTCCGCCTGGCCAGTTCGTTCTCGGTATATTGATTTGTCTTCCGGATATTGGTCGCGACGGAGTCGTTCGCCAAATGAACGAGGGCAAGCTCTTTCCGCTTTCCGGGAATCGTCTCGATGCGTCCTTGTACTTGCGGATGGGCATGTACGAAAGGAGGCCAATACGTTTTTTCCTTCCGGAAGAAACGAAGATGCAGACTGGGATAATCGCTATGCATGAACCGACCCATGAAATAGTTTTTCATGGGAATCCGGATACCGTCCGGGCAATCGGGAGAGGCGGTCCGCACGTATAGATATTCTTTAAGTGAGGATGGGACAATCTCGTCGGCGTCGATGACCAGCACCCAAGGATGGCGGGCCGATTGGATGGCGAAATTGCGTGCCGGTTCCACGAAACCGGTATGATCGTGATACACAATCGTGCAACCGTATTCTCGCGCGATAGCGATGGTCCGGTCCATGCTGTGCATATCGCAAATCAGAATCTCGTCAAAATCCTTGACCGAGCGGAGCACTCTCTCCAAATGCCTCTCCGCGTTAAACGTATTAATGACAACCGATATATGATTCATGGCTTCTTTCTTTACTTAAAAGTGAATGATGGGTTTCCAGAACGCACGCATTTTCCGTTTGTACCAAGCGTGGCAACCGAATGGCAAGCGATGGCCTGTCAACCGGAAGCAATAAGCCGGGTATTTGTCGAAAGCGAAAAGGAGTGCCTCCCGAACCGGAGGATAGCGGAATCCTTGGGCTTGCGTGGCCCAAAAGACATCCTCGTTATAGAGATGATGGCGAACCGCCAGATAGCGTTCAATCAGTTCGCTTCGCGTCGACACGACACGAAGATGGCTGGCTACCTTGCGCAATGAGAGACCGCCATTGCCGACCTTGTCGTATAAGTCTTGTTTCGACGGGCGATGCTTCCATCGGGCGTATCGGTGGCAAAGCCGCATGAATGTGGAAATGAGCGGCCAGGTATAAATGGGTTTCCGCAGCCAAGGCGCTCCGGTGTAATCATATCCCTTAGCGACCCATTCCGAAAGCTCGTCGCGAAAGACGTATGCGTCCAATTGATAAATCAATATATATTCGCTATCTAAAAAGCGTTCGTAAAAGTGTTCGGAGAGCATCAATCGGTTGTATCCGCTTATTCCCGCGAAATAAATGTCATCAAACGATTCGATTCGCAACCGGGGAAACTCCGTTACTAATTCCGACAAATCCAATGATACGGGTTTGACAACAACCAACGGATAGGCACACAACACCGTATATACCTGCCTCAACGAACGTTTCTCCAGCTCGGATAATACGTTCTTATAAATAGGTATGACGACTTTCACCGCTTCCATCGCATATTTGCGCTTGTTTGTTGCCTTTTAGAGGTTTGTTATCGTGGGGCAAATGTAGGAAAAATAACGATAAGAACCGAATTTCCCTGCCGAATGTCATTTCCGTCCGAAATCCGCGGGAATCTCGCCCCAAGCGGAAGTTTCCCATTTTAAGATAGGCGTGGTGTAAGTGTGGGCGTTTAGCCAACGCTCCGCCCGCTCTATCAGGTCGAAGATGGGCTCGTTGACGGACGTTCGGGCAAGCTTGGTCTTGCATTTCTTGTTCTTGACCCATGAGATAGCGTTCCGGCTATCCGAGTATATCGGCCAATCAAGGCCTTTCTGTTTCAATAAAGCCAAGCCATGCACCAAGGCAAGAAACTCGCCGATGTTATTCGTGCCTTCTTTCATCGGACCGATGTGGAAAATCTCCTGTCCGGTCGCGGTATAAACCCCTCGATATTCCATGTTCCCGGGATTGCCGCTACAAGCGGCATCGACGGCGAGACTCTCGCGGATAGGTTGCCCGGTAGCGGACGCACTTGTCTTATGTATCTCGCTCTGAAGCGACGCGATGCCCCAATAAGCCTCCGGGCCATTCTTGAAGGCCTGCTCGGCTTCCTCTCGCGTCGGAAAGGATTTGTATTTCGCTCCTTTTTGTCCGTGCACTTGCGCTTTGCACGTTTCCCAAGTCTCATAGACTCCCGGAGCGAGCCCTTGCCACACGACGTAATATTTGGTTTTACGCTTCGCCATCTTCTTTGTAATTGATTGAATAATAAGGAAGGTGTATCAAGATTACGCGGTTTCGCGATTTGATACACCCTCCAACTATTTTAATCCGTCAAGGAATAAGGACGGTCCTCGCCAAGGAACAGCCGTTTCTTATTCGGTTTGGACGACATCTCGAAGGTGAGCGTGCCGCCGTTCATGATGTCATCTTGCGTGATGTAGCCTTTCGTGTAAGGCTTGCCGTTCAGTTTCACGGCCTTCACGTAGCGATTCTTGTCGCTGATCTTCTCGGCTTTTACCTCGAAAGTCTTGCCATTCTCCAACGATACCTTAATATAAGGCAGGTACGGAGCGCCCAACACGTATTGATCCGTGCCCGGGCAGACGGGATAGAAGCCCATGGCGGAGAAGATGTACCAAGCCGACATCTGACCGCAATCGTCGTTTCCACAAAGCCCGTCGATGTTGTTGCGGTACATCTTGTTCATAATCTCACGTTGCCAGTACTGCGTTTTCCAGGGTTGGCTGGTCCACGCGTAAAGGAACGGGATGTGATGGCTTGGCTCGTTGCCTTGCACGTAACCACCCAGCAGGCCTTCCTTGGTTACGTCCTCCGTTTGGGCGAAGAACTCATCGGGCAGGTGCATCGTGAAGAGAGAGTCCAGCTTCTGGATGAAGGTCTGCTCACCGCCCATCAACCGGATCATGCCGTTCACATCTTGCGGGACGTAGAAAGAGTAGTTCAAGGCATTGCCTTCGATGAAGCCCTCGCCGTGTGTGCTGAGCAGGCTGAAATTCTCCTTGAATTGCCCGTTCGCGTAACGGGGCCGTGCGTATCCAATCGATGTATCAAACACGTTCGCGTAGTTGGCGGCCCGTTTCTTATAGGCCTCGGCGACGCTGGCGTTGCCCGCTAATCGCGCCGTGTTGTAGATTGTCCAGTCATCGTAAGCGTATTCCAACGTCAGCGAGCCGGCGCTTCCGTTGCGTTCCAAGGGGACGTATCCCAATTCCATGTATTCTTTCGTACCGTCGTAGTAGGGAATCGTGGAGCTGCTGACCATCGCTTTCAGCGCCGCCTCCTTGTCGATGGGCAGTCCTTTCGCGATGGCGTCCGCCAGGACGGAAACCGAATGATAGCCAATCATGCACCAATTCTCGTTCGCCATATGGCTCCAGATTGGCAAGGCGTGATGAACGCTCTGCTCATAGTGTTTCAGCATAGACTGGGCGATGTCCGTATTTACTTGCCGGTTGATGATGTTAAAGAGCGGATGGAGGGCGCGATACGTGTCCCATACGGAGAAGACCGTATAATTGGTGAAACCTTCCGCCTTGTGGATGTTATGATCCAAGCCGCGATATTGCCCGTCCACGTCCGTATAAACACAGGGGTTGATCATCGTGTGATACAATGAGGTATAAAGCATCGCCAATTGATCCTCGCTTCCTTCCGCCTCGATGATGGAGAGCGCCTTGCTCCATGTATCGGATGCCCGAGCGGCTAATTGGTCGAAGGAAGCTCCGGAAGCCTCGGCACGCAAGTTCTTCAAGGCGCCGTCCGCGCTCACTCCCGAAAGAGCCACTTTCACTTCTAATTCGTTGGAGGTCTTGGGATCGAATTCGAAATAGGCTACGATCTTCCTTCCGCCGATATCGGGGAAGTTCTCTTTCATATTGAACTTGCCATAACCACCCCGATAATCCACTTTCGCTTTCTCCTCGCATCCGTAATGGATGATAGGTTTCGAGAACGACATGGCGAAATAGGTATAATTGGTACGCGCCCATCCGTTCGTGATGCGATAACCGGTAATAAGCGTATCGTTCTCCACCCGGATGTTGGTCCAAAGTACCTTGCCATCGTAGTTATAGATTCCGTGAATCATATCCAGCACGATGCGTTGGTTCTCGCTATCGGCGGGATACGTATATTTATGAACGCCTACCCGTCGCGTCGTGGTGAGTTGCGCCTTCACGCCATAATCGTCGAGCGTTACCTCGTAATAGCCGGGACGTGAGACTTCCGTGTCGTGCGAGAAACGGGAACGGTATCCGCTATCCGGGTTCGTGGCCGTACCGGGATTCAACTTCAACGCTCCGGTGGTCGGCATGATCAGGATATCGCCCAGGTCGGAATGCCCCGTGCCGCTGAAGTGCGTATGACTGAAACCGACGATGCTGCTATCCTTATACTGATAGCCGGCGCAATACTCGTAGGCGCGGGGTTGGTATTTCCCGTCGATGTTATGCGGGATGGTGTCCGTATCCGGACTGAGTTGGACGAGTCCGAAGGGTACGCAAGCGCCGGGGAATGTATGTCCCATTCCATTGGTGCCGATAATCGGATTGACACGGTCGATGACGCTCGTTTGCGCCATCGCGAGGGTCGAGCAGGCTGCCATCAGCAGGCAGCAAATAGATTGATGGATATGTACCATGTATAAAATAGAATTTGTTTGATTGATTTGGAAAACGCGGCAAATTTACCTTTTTTATTGGGGGTAGCCTATGTTTTCCCGGTTTATTTTTTCCTTTTATGCCGCATCATTCTTGCCCGGACGCCCCAAAGGAGGGAAAAAAGTACGCCTATCCAAAAGAAACTGATCAAGAAAAGGTCGAATGAGGTAATTTGCTCCAGTGGAAGCGAGGAGATGTTTTCTCCGCTTATGAATCTCGCGCCGACGAGTCCGATCAGCACGATCGCGCCGACGGGAATGATTCCTAAGAGCAGTTTGCGTTTGATATACGCGATATTTCCGGAGTCCCGTTTTGTTTTCATAGCGCGAAAATCCTCTTTTTCAAGGACGGGGAAAATCCCTATGAATAGGTAAAAGTCTGGGGCGGGTCATCATTTATAGGTAGATACGTATTTGTCAAATCGCAGAAAAGGCATGCGGACAACGCAGAAGGCGCGGATTCGCACAGACTCTTTTTATTATTAATCAAATAAAAAAGAATCCGCGCGAATCCGCGTCCTCAGCGTCCGCGTGCCAATACCTAATTTTGACACACTTCCTTGCGATTCGTATTTCTACCGAACGAAATCGGCGTTTTGCAGATAAGCGGCGCTTTTCTCTACACCCTCAAACTGTGTACGGCCTTTCGGATCGCCTTCCAGCTCCACGTAATAACCGAGGATACCGATCTCGTACGCTTTCTTGAAGATGTTAGGGAAGTTCATCATGCCCGAGTCGCCTAAGATCCAGCGATCCTTGATGTGCAACAGTTTGATGCGGTCCGGATAATTGCCCATCCATTCCAGCGGGTCTTGTTGTCCCATCACGGTCCAATAAACGTCCAACTCGAACATCACCTTATCCGGGTCGGTGTTCTTTATGAACAGTTCCTCGATATACGTACCTTTCGGAGGAGCCCATGGATTGGGATCAGGTTTCTCGCCGGGCTTCAATACCCGTTTGAACTCGTTGTTGTGATTGTGATAGCCCCAAAGGATGCCGGCCGCTTTCGCGATCTCGCCCGCACGGTTGAAAATCTCGCACACCCGCTTGGCATCGTCCTCGTTCTCAATGCGGGGCAGACTGGGTTGCACCATATAAGAAACACCTAATTCCGCATGGATATCGGTGGCTTTTTTCCAAAAGTCCTCGAATTGAGACATATTCTCCTTCGTGTATTCCCGGACGGAAGGCGTCAGGTGCGAGCTGCTGATGCGCAAGCCGGCATCGTCCGCCATCTTCTTATAGTCTTTTGCGGAGACGAAGGTCGTGTTTTTCGGATTGTAGTCGCCGAATTGTCCGGTTTTCTCTTGATAGCCGAAAATCTCCAAGTCCGTGTAGCCCATCTTGGCTAAGCGGCTCAACCCGTTGGGTAGGTCGCGCAACAGTTCTTGTCCGAGCGAGTAGGTTTGCAAGCCCATTTTCTTCTTCGCCTCGATTCCTGTCGCCGCGGAAGTGGCGTCGATAGCTGGTGTGGAAAGCGCGTTGGAAGCTGTTAGTTTCTGGCTGGCCAAGCCGCCTAATGTCAATAAGGAAAGATTCCTCAGAAAAGTTCTTCTGTCTGTCATGGTGATAAAGAATTAAAATTACACATCTATTGCTATATGCGCGAATATAACGAACCTTTTTAAGGTTTCGGGGCATCGCGCCTATCAAAAAGAAGCGATGGCTTTTAAATAGACTTAAAATTTGATATATATCAATCCGTTCCCGCGGCGGGGGAAAGAATCTTCTGATGGAATAAATCGCGACAACTCGAATAATTTTCTGTTAGCGTTGTCGCGGGGCGCGATAGCTCGAATAATTCTCTGTCAGCGTTGTCGCGGGGCGCGATAACTCGAATAATTCTCTGTTAGCATCGTCGCGGGGCGCGATAGCCCGAATAATTTTCTGTTAGCGTTGTCGCGGGGCGCGGCAGCCCGGAAAATTCTCTGTTGGCGTTGTCGCGCCCCGCGGCAAGTCCGTATGCTTACCACTCGATGAACTTGCCCCTTTGCCGGCGTTTCTCCAATTCTTCCCGCAGGTAACGTTGCCTATCTTTCGCGATATAGCGGCGGGCGAAGATGTTGGGTACGGCTACCCCCAAGGAGATGCATAGGATGATGAGCGCGGAGGAGATGCCGTTGAAGAATGCGTTCGTGACCTCTCCTACCACGCCGTGCATGTTGATGAATCCCAGCAGGGAACGGTACATCAGCACGCCGGGAATCATCGGGATGACGGAAGGTATTGTCAATACGTGATTGGGGACGTGGAACCAGTGCACGGCTTTCACGGCGATAAGGCTGACCACGAAACTCCCCATGAACGAGCCGATGACCGGGCCGTAGCCCAACTCGAAGTTCACGAAGTTGCGGGTGCACACGGCGATGACCCCGCCTAAGCCTACGACCCACAATAAGCGCCGCTGTACATTAAAAATCATGGAAAATCCGGCGGCGGCGAGGGCCGCGGCGATCGCGTATATCAAATAGGAATCGTGCGGGATCATGCTCAGCTCGCTGAATTTCTGGTCGATCTTTACGTCGTTCATCTCCAGGATGCGCATGGCGAAAGTGATGCCGAATGTCATGGCGCCTATCGTCATGGCGGTATTGGCGGCACGGGTGATGCCTACCAGCAGGTGATTGTCGATCATGTCGTCCACGAAATTAATCAGTGGCACGCCCGGAACGATAAACAGGGCGCACGCCAATAGCGGATGGTAGGGCGTGGCGGAAAGCCCGGTGAAAGAGGAAGCGTAAGCCAGGCAGGTGGCGATGAACGCGGCGATGGCCATGCTCATGTACGGGTTGAAGCCCGCCTCGGTACAACGGGCCCGGATCCGGAATCCGACGAACGCGCAGATAGAGGAGAAGAGGAAAGCGGTCCAATCGCAGCCAAACAGTTTGCAGAAGCTGCCGCACGCGATGCCGGCTCCGATCGCCAGGACATAAGGCGTATAGTTACGGGGCTGCCGCGCGATTTTCTCCAGTTCCTCCTCGTATTTATCCAAGGAATAATCTTGCTCGATCGCCCGCCAGGAGAGTTTGCTGATTTGCGAGAGGGTAGTCATATTGATGCCGTGTTTCTCGCATTTCTGGAATTTGGAGAACGAGTTGCGCTCATCGCTCACGTTTACCATGATCATGGTGTAACTGATATCCAGATGCAACTTCTCCTCGGGGATTCCCATGAAAGCGGCTACCCGCTTCATGTTCCGTTCGACGCGGTTTGTGTCCGCGGCGCTTTCTATCAACAATTTTCCGGTACGGAGTAAAAGGTCCAGTTTGCGTCGTAGCAATAATACTTCCTTGTCTGTCATCATCTTCTTATTATCTATGTATGATTCTCGTCTACGTTACGTGTTGTTCAATGGCCTGGTTGAATGCTCGCATGGCGTGAAAAGGGTTTATCGTATGGCGATTTTCCGCACGGTATCATTAATACGGACGATATAATATCCTTTCGCGATGCGTAAGGTATATTCGGCGGTAGGTTGCTTGATCTTGATTTCTTCCACTTTGATACCTACCACGCTGTAAATTTCCACGATGCTGTCCACGGGAGCGTTCGCGATCTTTATCCGGTTGCCGGATGCCGTAATCTCGATCGCGTTAGGGATTTCCTGCCGCTGGGTAGCGGACGCGCGTTCCGCCGGTTTATCGGACTGCGCGAAAACCGGGTAACTCGCCAAGCAAGCGATAGTCAATATGATCGTTTGAAGAAGCTTCATTGATATCCATCCCTAAGTTTACGCGAAGGTAGGAAAATTCTACCACAATTCGCCATTTTCTAAAAAAAGAAAGCTCGACCCTATTGATAACATAAGGCCGAGTTTCTTGGAAAGGTTGTGAATCTAAACTAAATTAAAAACGCCTATTTAATGAGAAATGTTTCTTATTCATACGCGGATACGGAATAGGGTCTTGCCTCGTTGGCCACGCCCCTTGTTGTATTGGGGGTTTCCGACATCTTGAAGGTCAGCGTGCCGCCGTTCACGATCTCGTCGTAAGTGATATAGTTCCGATCCAACGATTTCCCGTTCAGGGTAGCGGATTGGATGTACACGGCCTTCTCGTTGTTTCCGTCGGCCTTGATCGTGAATTTCTTTCCATCCTCAAGCGTGACGGTCACTTTCTTGAATAACGGGCTGCCGATTACATATTGGTCCGTTCCCGGGCATACGCTGTAAAGACCCAAGGCGCTCAGCACGTACCACGAGGAGGTTTGTCCCTGGTCCTCGTCGCCAGGATAACCGTTCTCGGTGCTGTTGTAAAGCCGGGTCATTACCTCGCGCGCTTTCTGCTGGGATTTCCAGGGAGCGCCTACATAATTATAAAGGTATATCGCGTGTTGTATCGGCTGGTTGCCGTGCGCGTATTGTCCCATATTGGCGGCTTTCATCTCGTTCATCTCGTGGATGGCGAATCCATAGGTGCCTACCTTGAACTCGTTGGATACGGTGAAGACGGAATCCAGTCGTTGGACGAATCGCTCGTCGCCACCTAATAACCGGGATAATCCGGCGGGGTCATGGAATACGGACCACAGATAGTGCCAAGCACATCCTTCCGTAAACGGGCCGCCCCATTCCGCCGGGTCGAAGTTCTCCGTCCAGCTGCCATCCTTGTGCCGTCCTTGCATGAAGCCGGTCGCGGGATTGAACACGTTCCGGTAGTTATAGATCTGACGGCCGAAGATGTTCTCGTAATAGCTGTTGCCGGTCATTTGGGCGAGCTTGTAAGCACACCAATCATCGTACGTATATTCAAGGGTCTTGGCGGTCGATTCCCGCACATCCGGATAAGGGATGTAACCCAACGTGAAATATTCCTTCCAGCCGTTGCGCCCGCTGGCGGGTCCGCCGGGGCTGTCGTTGGTCGCCTCATGATAATAAGCGGCGAGCGCCTCGTTCGGGTCGAAGGTGCGGATGCCTTTCGCCCAAGCGTCGGCGAACAGCGAGATGGAGTGGCTACCGATCATACCGCCGTCCTCATCGGGGAACGACCAGGAGGGAAGCCAGCCGAATTGCTCGTAGCAATCGAGCATCGCGTTCATATAGCGGCCTTGCATCGTGGGATGCAGGATGCAGGTCAACGGGAACTGCGCCCGGAAGGTATCCCAGAATCCGGTGTCCGTATAATAATAGCCGGAGTGGATCTGGTTGTCGTTCGGGCTCCGGTAGTAGGGATTGCCCTCGGCGTCATACTCGAAGAACGAGCGGGAGAAGATGCTCGCACGGAAGAAGCAAGAATAGAAGGTCTTCAGGTTCTCCTCATTATCATCTTCCACGAGTACGCGGCCGAATAAGTCGTTCCAGGCTTTCTTCGCGGCGGCTTTGGTGTCGTCCAGGCTTTTGTGCTTGCCTTGCTCACGCTCAAGGTTTAATTCGGCTTGGCTGGGACTGATGTACGAAGAGGCGGTCTTGATCTCGACCGTAGCGCCTTGCGCGAACTCGATATATGCGCCTTTGCGTTGGCCGTCGTCGGCTAAACGGCCTTTGTGTACCTCACCCGTAGCGCCGTCCCACGTGCCATAGGATACGAACGGCCGGTCGAACTCGATGACGAACCAGTTCTTGAGTCCGTGGCGTTTGGCGACCCTGCCGTTGGCCACATACCCCGTGATCCGACGGTTCTTGGGGTCGATGTTCACGCCGGACATTCCGGTGTATCCATCTAAGACGACGAATGATTTCTCTCCTTTCGGAAAGCTGAATCGCAAATGCGCTCCTCTTTCTACCGGAGAGAGCTCGGCTTTAATGCCATTGTCGAAATTGACGCTGTAATAATGCGGACGGCCGATCTCGTTCTCGTGACTGAATTTGGCGGCCCGTCCATATTGGTCCACACGCAGCTGGCCGCTTACGGGCATCAAGCTGTAGACCATATAATCGTTTGTCCAGGAACTGCACTGATGGGCTTGCTGAAATCCCCGGATTGAATCTTTCTCGAATTGGTATTTCCATCCACTGCCGTTTTCTCCGGTTTGGGGAGTCCACGTGTGCATGCCAAAAGGCATTGTCGTGGCGGGGAATGTGTTTCCATGAGTGAATTTAAACTCGGAATTCGTTCCTTGCAATGTGTTCGCGTACTGGGTCAGGTCTCTTGCCGTGACGTTGGCGCTGATCCCCGCGAGTAGGCATAATGATACGAATAGATGTTTCATGCTATTAATTTTTAAGTCAAAAAGAAAGGTATAACAAAAATATTATACCTTTCTTATGTTAAGACAGTTTACATTTTTAATTCACGAACATTAATAACCCGGGTTCTGAGCCAAGTTCGGGTTACGCTCGATCGCGCCTTGCGGCATCGGCCAGATCAACATGTGCATGTTTTCGCGGAAGCTCTTGCCGTCGCGTTTGTTATAGGTCTGCGCGGTCGCGATGTCTACCCAACGCAAAGAGCCATCGGCTTGCGCTTGCGGATAGAGGCGGTTCCGGCGGATGTCATCCCACACTTTCAACTCCAAAGGAAGCTCGTGCAGGCGCTCGGTCAACAC
This sequence comes from Candidatus Parabacteroides intestinigallinarum, assembly GCA_019114945.1. Classification (GTDB taxonomy): domain Bacteria; phylum Bacteroidota; class Bacteroidia; order Bacteroidales; family Tannerellaceae; genus Parabacteroides; species Parabacteroides intestinigallinarum. The sequence goes on from DXEN01000008.1 coordinate 36,443, forward strand.
GTCCTCGATCGTGATCGTAGCCGGCAGGCTGTAGCCCTCGTTCAACTCGCCATTCACCGTGAAGGCGCGTTTGCGGACGATCTCTACGTAAGAGCGAGCCTTCGCTTGGTCCGGAGCGGCTTGTTTCAGCAACGCCTCGGCGGCGATCAGGTAAACCTCAGCCAAACGGAATACAGGGAAGTCCAAGCTCGTTCCTTGCGAGTTGATCATCGCGTACTCCTCAAACCAGAACCAGTTGTCGTACTCGTTGCATTGGAATACCTTTCCGGTAGAAGAGACGTAGTTCGTGAAGAAGAAGTTCTTCTCCATCGCACGGACGTCGCCCTCTACGTAGCTATCCAATACATAGTCGCTCACGTGGTACATGTTCGCCAAGACACTCGTGTTGAATACCTTCGAGCCATCGTCCTCCACCCAGTTTTGGGATTGAGAAGTCATACATGCGTTGATGTATGGATTTCCCTTGTTCAACGATTGGTCGTATTCGATCGCGTAGATCACCTCGTTCGAGTTCTCGCTGGTCTTAATCTTGTTGAACGCGCTCTGCTGGTTCTCACCGGCGTCATCGCTTACCTCCAAGGCATGACCGGCAGCGCCATTGATGACTGCCTCAGCCATTTGAGCGGCTTGCGCGTATTTCTCCGTAGCTTGCAAAGGATAGCCTGCCCATTGCAAGTAAACCGAAGCCAACAAAGTCTGGGCGGCCGGTTTCGTCACACGCTTACCATTGTTTCCGAAGGTAACATCCGGCAAGTAATTGATCGCTTCCAGCAAATCTTTCTCGACTTGCTCGTACACCGCCGTAATCGAGGCGCGCGGTTGCTGGATCGTTCCCGGATCGACGGTCTCATACGGAGCCAATACCAAGGGAACGCCACCATTGCCACCATCCGCCGCTTGTCCGTCCGGGCAACCGAATTCCTTCACCAAATAGAAGTAGTTCCATGCACGGAAATAGTAAGCCTCCGCCAACAGCTGGTTGGCACGCTCTTGTGTCAAAGCGCCGGCCTCTACCATACCCGGCAGACGGTTGATAACTACGTTCGCGCGGTTAATCGCCACGTACGGCTCGCGGTAAAGCTCGCCCACGTCAGACGCCACCGTTTGGAAGGTAACATTCATAAGCTCCAGGTTCGCGGAGAAATCACCATCCTTACGCTCATCCACGAACAGACCGGACATCAAGCCGCCATACATCAAACGAGTCGGTTGCCAACCCGTGTTACGTCCGCCATACAGATAGGGAACACCTCCGTTGTACAACATGTTCACGGCGTTCTCCGCGTCTGTCTCCGAGGTCCAGAACAGACCATCGGTCTTTACATCTACAGGCTCCTCTTCCAAGAAATTGTCGCAGGACGGCATCGCTAACGTGAGGAGACCCAATGCGCTATACGCTAAATATTTGATTGTTTTCATTTTTACTTGTATCGACTAAATTAGAATGTAACATTTGCACCGAATGTGAAGGTACGAGCCTTCGGATAAGCGAAGAACATGACGTTCTGACCCCATGTCGACGTTCCCTTCGAGGAAGACTCCGGATCGTAACCCTTAAAGTCATCCGAGCAGATCATGAAGGCGTTGTTCACGTTGAAATACAGACGCAAGCCTTTCAACCCGATCTTCTCTACCACGTTCGGTTCGAAAGTATAACCCAACTGAACCAGGTTCAAACGGAAGTAAGATCCATCCGCGAGCCAAGAGGAGTTGAAGTTCTGGTCGCTATACGAGTCGCCATACTGACGGTTGAAAATCATCTGCACGTCCGTATTCGGGTTCTCCGGAGTCCATGCGTCGGTCAGGATCGTCGACAAACCGGAAGTCAAGAAACGAGATTGCGTAGAGTGCAAGAAGTCCTGGAATACGTCAACGCCCCATACGAATTGCATATCCAACGTCAAGTCGAAGTTCTTGTAGCTGAAGTTGTTGATGAAGCTACCGGTCCAGTCGGGCAAACCTTTACCCAAGATGGTGCGCTCGGTCGCGATCTTGCTACGTCCGATCATATCGCCCGAATCCTCGATACCCAGGAACTCGTAACCACTGAACGACGACAAGGACTCGCCTACTTTCAACGTACCCCAGTTGTTCCAGATGGTCTCGTCGTTAGCGCCCAACTTCTCCACGCGGTTGCGGTTGTAGTTCAAGTTCAAGGTCGACGACCAGGTGAATTCCGGATTCAATACCGGCGTACCGCTGATCATCAAGTCCATACCCTTGTTGGATACCTCACCGATGTTCGCCATGATGCTGGAGTAACCGGTCGAGTAAGGCAATGGGCGGTCATACAACAGGTCGGTCGTATATTTCCGGTAATAAGAAACGTCGAACGATAAGCGATCCTGGAACAAGCCCAAGTTCACACCTATATCGAACTGAGAGGTTTTCTCCCACTTCAAGTCGTTGTTCGCCATCTTGTCGAGGTAAGCGGTCGATACCGTCTGCCCGCCGATAACCGTCGTACCTTGGGCTACCGTAGCCAAGGAGCGGTATGTACCGATCTCGCTATTACCCATCAAACCGTAGCTGGTGTGCAGCTTCAAGGTGCTGATGGTGTTCTGGCTCTGCATGAAGTCCTCGTTCGATACGACCCACGCTAAACCGGCAGAGGGGAAGAACGCGTATTTGTTGTTCTCACCGAACTTGGACGAACCATCGTAACGTCCCGTAGCGGTTACCGAGTAACGGTCGTTATAGGTATACGCCAAACGCAAGAAGTAAGAGTTCATCGCCCAGCGGTCGTTGTCGGAGCTTACCTCCGGACGTTGCGTACCGGCTTGCAATTGATGGTAGCCGAAGAAGTCGTCCGAGAAGTTCTTCGCTCTCGCGCTGAAAGAGTCGTATCTACGCTCCTGCCAAGACAAACCGACCATCGCGTTCACGCGGTGCAGGTCGTTGAATACGTTCTGGTAGGTCAAATAAGTCTCCTCCTGCCAGTACAAGGTGCTGGAGTTGCTTTGGTAAGCGTTACCGAGGTCGCCCTTACCGAAGTCGTGCACGTCGTGAGGACCATACTCGCGGTTCGTGTTATTGTGGTGGTCGATACCCAACTGGGTCTTCAAGTCCAATCCTTCCGCCAAGTGGAACGTCAACGCCAAGTTACCGAAGATTTGCGTGCGGTATTGCATGCGTTGTACCTCGTTCAGGAAGTGTACCGGGTTCGCGCCATCCTCGGCGTTGAAACGTACGTATTGCGCCGGTTGGTCGCCGTTGGCGGCGTATTTAACGACATCCTGGAACACCGCCGTGTTATCGTCGGCCCATGAGCCGTCGGTGTTACGTACCGGATACCATGCCGGCATCTCGATCATCGTACGCAAAGCGTTCTGTCCGCCATCACCGTGGTCTACGTTGTTACCCCAAGAGTGGTTGACCAATACGTTGACCGAGGTCGATAACCATTTCGTGGGATCCGCGTCGTAAGCGACCTTCGCGTTGATACGCTTCATATAAGAGTTCAACATGATACCCTGTTGATCCGTATAGTTCAAGAACGCGCCCATCGACGAGTTCTTGCCGGCTTGCTGGATGTTCAACTGGTGGTTGTGCGATACGGCGGCACGCGTAGCCTCGCGTTGCCAGTCGGTGTCGTAAATCGGATTACCGTTTGCGTCGAAATAGCGGGGATCCGTGAAGTGATCCGCCGGGTTTAGTGAGTAGTTCGTGCCATGATACGTGTTCGAGTTGGCCAAACCTTGCATGAAGGCCTGTTGCCACTCCGATGCGGTCAAGGTATCCATGTAGCGGGCCATCGTACCTACGCTGACAGAGCCTTGGTAAGATACCGATACGCCATCGCCGTCTTTCTTACCGCGTTTGGTGGTTACCATGATGACACCGTTCGCGCCGCGGGCACCGTAGATAGCGGCCGAGGACGCGTCCTTCAATACCTCGATGTTCTCGATATCGTTCGGGTTCAACAAGCGGAAGTCCTCCATAACGACACCATCGACCACGTACAACGGATCCGTGGAAGAGTTGATGGTGCTGACACCACGGATCAACACGCGGATGTTAGATCCCGGCTGACCTGAGTTCGAGAAGATGTTCACACCTGAAGCTTTACCTTTCAATCCATCCAAGGCGCTAAATGATTGTCCCTTCAAGATGTCGGCACCCTTCGTGCTGGCGATAGAACCCGTCACGTCCGATTTACGCATCGTACCGTAACCTACGACTACCACCTCGTCCAAAGCTTGCGTATCCTCTACCAAGGTTACCTTGATGTTGGTCTGGTTGCCAACCGGGATTTCTTGGGACAGATAACCGATGTAGGAAATGACTAATACGGCATCGGCCGGAACCTCTTCCAGCGTGTAGTTACCATCGAAATCGGTTACCGTACCGTTGGTGGTGCCTTTCACGATGATATTCGCTCCAATAATAGGGATACCCGCGTTGTCGAGGACAACACCCGTTACTCGTTTGCCTTGTTGTACTGCCTGAATCTCGTCTACTGATTTTGTCGTAACGGTCGTAGCCGTAGCGGCATTTACAGAGAATGCGGAAAACAGCAAACAAAGGGCTGAAGCTTTAGCTATTTTGGGGATAGCTAATAGCTTAGATTCATTCTTTGTCATTTTGTTTTGTTTTTAGTATTAAAAGGATATTAGATTGATAATCATCATCAGTTCGTTTTCTCAGAATGATTCCGTTCCGCGGGAACTACGCGAACTTCGTCTTTTCTAAAAAAACGACGCAAACATATAATTTTTTCACAATAGGCGCCTAATGTGATAACACTATTTAATTATAATATCATTTTTGCAGCAAATTGTAAGTTAAATACGAACATTTAAAGCTCGTATCTGGCGCATATAAACAGATAGGATTGCCTTATTGCGTACAAATTCCTTTCCTATTATTATAGACTCGCGTCCCAAAATTAGCTAAAGAGGATTGATTGTTCATAGTTCCCGCGGAACTATGTTTTTATAACATGCGCCAGCAAGACCTCTCCGAGGTCGCTTCCGGTATTTGACACACCTCCTCTTTTATCTCCCAACAATCATCCGGAGAAATCCGAAGCACGTTTTATTTCTCCCAACGATGATTGGGAGAAATTTTAAGGGCTTGTTATTTCTCTCAACGATGATTGGGAGAAATTTTTAGGGCTTGTTATTTCTCTCAACGATGATTGGGAGAAATTTTAAGGGCTTGTTATTTCTCTCAATGATGTTTGGGAGAAATTTTTAGGTCTTGTTATTTCTCCCA
>DXEN01000076.1 GCA_019114945.1 Candidatus Parabacteroides intestinigallinarum
TAAAGAAAACAAGGATAAAGAAGGAAAGGAGAGCAGAGATAATAACCGGGATAATCGTCCCAAACAAAAAGCGAGGGCAAACAACAAGCCTACGAACAATGACAAACCCGCGACGAATAACGACAAACCGCAACAACCGACCAATCCCGCTCCAAAGCCGGAGGCTAAGCCCGAGGCTTAAGGGATTTGTCGCCGCCGCTTGCGGCCTCTTCTTGTGCCTCTCCTGCGAGAATCAAGCCGTGTACGATCAGTATCAGGTTATTGAGAACTTATCGTGGGAGAAGGACAAGGAGTATTATTTTACGTTCCAGATCGAGGATGCTTCCATCCCTTACGATGTATTCCTGGAAATACGCAACAACAACAAATATCCTTTCCAGAATCTATGGTTGTTCTGCGGTGAGGAGCGCCCTTACGGACCGCTCGTAAGGGATACGGTCGAATGTATGTTGGCGAATGAGTACGGGAAATGGTACGGACAAGGAATCTCCCTGTTCCATTCCGATTTTCCGATACGCACCCATTATTATTTCCCTATTGAAGGGCAATATACATTCAGTTTCCAGCAAGGAATGCGCGAGGATAAGTTGCCAGGCATCCAAGAAATCGGGCTGCGAATCGTTCCCGCGTCACCCGTCAACGCTCCTTCCGGGAAGCATCCAAACGAAGGAAAATAAACAAAAGGACCGTAAATCCCCACAGCGAGGATCCACCATAACTAAAGAAAGGGAGCGGGATTCCTATGACCGGTGTCAATCCCGTTACCATTCCCACGTTTATCACCAAATGGAAAAGGAATATCGAGGCAACACTATATCCATACACCCGCCCAAAGGTGTTATCCTGTCGTTCCGCCAAAACAATCAATCGAAGAATAAACGCACCGAATAAGAGCAAGACCGCAGAAGCTCCCACAAAGCCCTGTTCCTCTCCTACCGTACAAAAAATGAAATCCGTATCTTGCTCAGGCACGTATTTCAACTTCGTCTGCGTCCCATTCAAGAAACCTTTCCCCGTCAACCCGCCGGAACCTATGGCTATCTTGGACTGGTTGACGTTGTATCCGGCACCGGTAGGATCGTCCTCCAATCCCAAAGAGACCTTGATACGAATTTGCTGATGCGACTCCAAGATCTCATTAAACATATAATCCACCGAATACAAGAAACCAATCGAGCCCAAAGCGAATAAGGCGATCAACGCATAATGCCTCACCCAGCCGCGCAGAGAAAGGTAAAGAAGATAAAGCGACGTAAGCCCTACCAATCCCAACGAGATCCACGCGAAGTTCACAGGCACGAATAAAGAGACTATATAACCGGCCAAGAAAGCGCCGACGGTCGCGTACAGTATCCATCTCACCGTCTTTTGATCCTTGCCGACACTTCCTATCAAACCGGTCGTTATCAAAAGAACCAAGCACGAGACGATCAACTCACCCAAAGGTGTAATACCCGCCATCACCCCGGAATACTTCATGCCTATCACGAAATAAGCGACCGCGCAAATACCCGTCAGCAGCACATATCCCGTCATTCCCTCTCGGTACAACACAAGGAAAAAAGCTAAATAAACCAACGCCGAACCAGTCTCCCGTTGCAACAGGATACAAACCATCGGCAAGAAAATCATTCCCAGCGCGATCAGGAAATTCTTGCAAGTCGTAAGTTTAAAGCCATATCCATTCATAAATTTCGCCAAGGCCAAGGCGGTAGCGAATTTCGCCAACTCGGCCGGTTGCAACCGAATGGGCCCCAACACGAGCCAAGAATGCGATCCCTTGATATTGGGGGCGACAAAAATCGTCACGACCAACAACACGATAACCACCGCATAAATCAAATAAGCGAAAATCTCGAAGAAGTCGCTCTCCAGCATCAACAAGATAAAGATAAGCACGAACGAGGTAGCGATCCAAATCATCTGCATGCCCGGACGACCGGACGGGTCGAACAAACCGGTATTGTCGAACTCATAACTCGCCCCACAGATACTGAACCAGCCGGCTATCACCATAATAACATACAGCAGGATGGTCACCCAATCGACCGATTTCCATATTTCCGTTGTCCTATAACGCACTGTTTGGTAAAATTACAGCATTCATAATATATTCTTCCGTAGGTTTATTCGCCTCGGAAATCTCACCTTTCAAGTATTTCTCCAGCATCAACTTGCCAATCGGCACGGCGTAAGTAGCGCCGAAACCGGCATTCTCCACAAAAACGGCGATCGCTACCTTAGGCTGCTGATAAGGAGCGAACCCCATGAAGATCGAGTGATCCTTACCATGCGGATTCTCGGCGGTACCCGTCTTTCCGCAAACCTCAATATCCGGCAAAGCCGCGCCACGACAAGTTCCTCCATAAGCGGTGCCCGTCACCGCACCCCGCATTCCTTCCGCCACATACTCATAATAGCGCGCATCTACCATCGTGTAGCGCCGTTTTGTATATAATGTATCCAGCGGCGTATCCTGAATCTCCTTTACGACATGGGGAGTGACGAAATACCCCCGATTCGCCACCGTAGCCGCTAAATTACAAATTTGCAACGGTGTCGCCAATATCTCTCCTTGCCCGATCGCGATCGAGATAATCGTGCTGGAATTCCAACGCCCCCGATAAATCTTATCATAAAACTTACTATTCGGGATGAAACCACGCTTCTCGCCCGGTAAATCGATGCCCAGCTTATAGCCGTATCCCATCGAGACCATATAATCTTTCCAAAGGTCGAAAGCTTCCTGCACCGACGGATAGCGTTTCCGGCTATCAATCATATCGTGCAATCCCCATGGGAAAAAAGAATTACACGAGGTAGCCAAGGCTCCGACCAAATTCAACGGCGAGGGGTGCCCGTGGCAAGCCGGTTTCCCGCCTCGATACGTATAACCATGCGCGCAGGTATATTTCGTATCCGGCGTAATCACACCCTCTTGCAGAAATATCAATCCCTGCGTGGGCTTGAATGTCGATCCGGGCGGATATTGCGCCATCAAGGCCCGGTTGAACAACGGCTTCAACGGATCTTTCTGCAAAGCCGCATAATTCGTTCCCCGCTGGCGACCAATCAAGACACTCGGATCGTAAGTCGGCGAGGAGACCATACAAAGCACTTCGCCTGTTTCCGGCTCTATCATAACGATGCCTCCCAGCTTATTTCGCATCAGCCGCTCTCCATAAGCTTGCAATTCTATATCTAACGACAAGGTCAGATTCTTGCCCGACTCTGGCCGCACGTCGTGCTTACCCTCCTCGTAACGGCCTTGAATACGGCCATGAGCGTCCCGCAATAAAATCTCCATGCCCTTCACTCCCCGCAGGTATTTCTCGTACGATTGCTCGATACCCGTCCGTCCCGAATAATCACCCCGCGTATAATAAGAGTCTTTCTCTATGTCTTTCCGGTTCACCTCGCCGATATTCCCCAACACAAGAGCGGCGTTTGGATACTCATATTGACGGATCGTCCGATTCTGAATATAGAAACCGGGGAATTTATACAGCTTTTCCTGCAATACGCCATATTCACGCGCGGAAAGTTGATTCATAAAGACTTGAGGGACATACGAGGAATAGCCGGGGTTCAAGCGCCGGTTCTTGATATCCGCTATCCGCTTCAGGAACTGCTCTTTCGTTATACCCAATATATTACAAAAATCCAAGGTGTCGAACGGCTTTACCTCTCGCATGATAAGCATCACGTCATAAGCCGGCTGGTTATATACCAGCAACTTACCGTCGCGATCGAACATCATCCCCCGAGACGGATATAAGGTCTTTTTCAAGAAAGCGTTACTATCCGCCCATGCCTTATAGTCATTATCAACCACCTGCAAGAAGAACAACCGGACAATAAAAATGAGCACCACGATAATGACGGCCCCGCCCAAGACATAACGCCGGTTCTCAAACTCATATTTCGTATTATTCGCCACTTTTCTGAGATTCTATATTGAACGCCTCCACCGTACAAATCAGCAACGTGGAAAGTAATACGCTCGCCACGATACGAAGGAGCAAGAATAACGGATCGAAAAACGTCAGCGACTCGACCAAGTATAATGTCGTATGGTGTATCAACACAAACGAGAACGCATAGCGAAGAAAACCGGCGAAGCCGAAGAAACGATAAGAAGGATAAATTCCATCCGGCAAATCTTTCCCCATGAACACAGCGATTAAAGGCTCGCGGCAAAATCCGGCCAACGTACAAGCCGCCGCATGCATTCCCGGCGTATTACTGAACAAATCGATCACAAAGCCAACCAGGAATGAGAAAAAAACGACCTGCGCCCGGGAAACGCCCACCGGCATCTTCAGGATAAAATAAAGATACAAAAAAGGCGTGGCTATCCGCAAGAAATGAATATTGTTCAAGACTAATACCTGAATCAATACAAACACCACAAAATATACGAATCCACGCAGAAAACTATTAATCATTTTTTCTCGCCTCTTGTTCTATCCGCAACTGCTCCGCCTGACGGAGATTCTTTATGACACGCACATTGTTCAACGCCTGGAAATCAGCGGCCAAACGCACCCGCAACGAATAAAAATTATCATCGTGCTGCTTCTCGAATTCAGCCACCGTACCTACAATAATACCGGGAGGAAAGACCGCGGAATAACCGCTCGTCACCACCGTATCACCTTTCTGAAAATCCACATGCCGCGGCAACTCCTCCAAATTCGCATACAACGCATCTCGCCCATCCCAGTTCAAAGAACCAAAATAACCGCTTCCCCGCACCTTGCAACTCAACCGCAACTTGGGATTCAACAGCGGAATCACCACCGAGAAATGGTCGGACACCGTAGAGACAATGCCAACGGCACCACGCTCGCAAACCACTCCCATATCCGGCTCAATCCCATCCAACTTACCTTTATTGATTGTTATGTAATTGAACAGCCGCACGACGCTATTATTCACGACATCGGCCACTACAAACGTGTACGGAATACTGTCCGTCGTATCCGGAACGAAACCACGGAAAGTCACCGTATCCGCCATCAACATCTCCAGCTGATCCTGCAACGCCAACATACGAGCCTCCAAACGTCCGTTGCGCTCTAACAAATCCTTATTAATATCTCGCAAATTCAAATAAGAGGCCACCGACCCCGATAAAGACACGACGGAACCCGTCAGCATATTCGCCGACGAGAGTATCACCGTCTGTTGGTATCTGTTCCCGCGATAAAGCAAGAGCAACGATACGGCCTCTAACAACACGAACAGGAACCAATGCCTTTTCCGGACCAGAAACTCGATCAGTTTGCGCATACGAATTGAAAAATCAATAGTTGGCGACCGATGGGCGAGAGCCTCCGTACAGGAACACCCTCTCCATCAATCGCCAACTATCCACCAGCTGATTACCGAATTAAAAAATTGAACTTTTCGATATTCTTCAACGCCACACCCGTGCCTTTCGCTACGGCATGCAACGGATCCTCCGCGATATGGAACTGGATATTCATCTTGTCGTGCAAGCGTTTATCCAAGCCGCGCAACAAGGCGCCACCACCCGCCAGATAAATGCCGTTCTTCACGATGTCGGCATACAATTCCGGAGGCGTTTGCTCCAATGCGCTCAAAATCGCCGCCTCGATCTTCGAGATCGACTTATCCAAGCAATGCGCGATCTCCTGGTAAGAGACAGGCACCTCCATCGGAAGAGCGGTCATCTGGTTCGGACCATGTACCACGTAATCCTCCGGGGCATCTTCCAAAACCGTCAACGCGGATCCTACGTTTATCTTGATACGCTCCGCCATGCGCTCGCTGACTTTCACGTTGTGCTGACGACGCATATACTCCACGATGTCCGCGGTTAAATCGTCCCCCGCCATACGGATCGACTTATTCGATACGATACCGCCCAACGAGATAACAGCGATCTCCGTCGTACCACCTCCTATATCCACGATCATATTGCCTTCCGGCGCCAATACATCAATACCTACGCCAATCGCCGCCGCCATTGGCTCGAATATCATATACACGTCCCGTCCTCCGGCGTGCTCGGACGAATCACGTACGGCACGAATCTCCACCTCTGTACTGCCGGAAGGAATACCCACTACCATCCGCAAGGAAGGCGAGAACCAACGACGGCGACTGCTCGCCATCTTGATAAAGCCACGGATCATCTGCTCGGCCGCATAGAAATCGGCGATCACGCCCTCGCGCAGCGGCCGCACGGTACGGATATTCGGATGCGTCTTCTCATACATCTCGCGAGCGACCTTCCCTACGGCCAGCACCTTATCCGAACGGGCATCCAACGCGATCACCGAAGGTTCGTCCACCACGGTCTTGCCATTACACGTAATAATGGTATTGGCGGTACCCAAGTCGATGGCCACTTCCTGTGTGAAAGAAAACAATCCCATTCTCTACTGAATAATGAATTATTAATGTTTAAAGTGACGAATGCCTGTCTTCACCATCGCCAAACCATGCTGGTTGCAATACTCTACAGACAAATTATCCTTAATCGAGCCACCCGGCTGTATCACGGCCGTAATACCCGCTTTATCCGCGATCTCCACGCAATCAGGGAAGGGGAAGAAAGCATCGGAAGCCATCACGGCGCCGTTCAAGTCGAAACCGAACGATCTCGCTTTCTCGATCGCCTGCTTCAAGGCGTCCACCCGAGAAGTCTGACCCACGCCACTCGCGCACAATTGCTTGTTCTTTACCAACGTAATGGCGTTCGACTTGCTATTCTTCACGATCTTATTAGCGAACAACAAATCCTCCACTTCCGGAGCGCTCGGACGCTTATCGGTCATCGGCTCCAAATCAGCCTCGCCCTGGATGCTCAAATCCTTCTGCTGCATCAATACGCCATTCAACAACGAACGGAACTGTATCGGACTCGTCTTACACTCCTTGCGAATTAAAATAATACGATTCTTCTTTTGGGAAAGAACCTCCAAGGCATCCGCGTCGTAAGCCGGAGCGATAATCACCTCGAAGAAAATCTTATTGATTTCCTCGGCGACCTCCTTATCGATCGTGGCGTTCGTGATCAGGATACCACCGAAAGCGGATACCGGATCGCCCGCCAAGGCGTCTTTCCAAGCCTCCAGCACGGTAGCGCGTGAAGCGATACCACAAGCGTTGTTGTGCTTCAAGATCGCGAATGTCAACTCGTCGAACTCGTCGATCAAGTTCACGGCAGCGTCTACATCCAACAAGTTATTATACGAGATCTCTTTCCCATGAATCTGCTCGAACATATCCTCGAACTTCCCATAGAACTTCGCCGCCTGGTGCGGGTTCTCGCCATAACGCAAATGCATCGGGCTATCTACCGCTATCCGGCAATGCGAGCCTTCATGGTCATCAAAATAATTGAAAATAGCGGAATCGTAATGCGAGGAAACCGCGAACGCCTCGCGAGCGAACCATTTACGCTCCTCCAATGTCGTCTCGGCACCCTTCTCGTTCAGCAAATCCAACAGCGGTTGGTATTGCGCCTTGGAAGCCACGATCACTACATCCTTGAAATTCTTCGCGGCGGCACGAATCAACGAAATGCCACCTATATCTATTTTCTCGATAATCGCCTGTTCGTCCGCTCCGGAAGCGACGGTCTCCTCAAATGGATACAAGTCTACAATCACCAAATCAATCTCCGGTATCTCATATTCCGCCAATTGCTTTTGGTCTGTCTCATTGTCGCGACGAGCCAAGATTCCGCCGAACACTTTCGGATGAAGGGTCTTTACACGTCCACCTAAAATAGAGGGATAAGAGGTCAAATCCTCCACCGCGTCGCACGGCAAGCCCAACGACTCGATAAATGATTGCGTCCCTCCCGTCGATACAAAACTCACTCCCTCGCGGTGCAATTTCCTTAAAATCTCATCCAGCCCGTCTTTGTGAAATACAGAGACCAAGGCACGTTTCATTCGTTTTGTTTCAGCCATCTTAATCCTTTCGTTTGCTTTAATGTTTTAGAGCACAAAAGTAGGTATTTATTTCCAATTCACCCCTATATATCAGAAAAATCTCCACTCGTATTCATTTACCGAACGGTATATTTCACGCAGCTCAAGTAGCCATCGTCTCCCGGTCGCTGCACGGACAGCTTCAAATCGCCCGCTTTCTGAGGTACGACGGTTATCCGCATGGCGCCGGTAGACGGATCTACGCTCCACGAGCGATACCAATCCCCCTCGTTGATAACCGCCCAACTCAGATTATCCCGCGAACGAATCGAGAAAGTATAGGTATTACCCACGCGCAACGTCTCGTTCAAAGGAATCTCGTCGATGGTACAAACATCGCCCAAATTATAAAATTGGGGCAACGCCTTCACTTCCCCCGACCGAACGGCCGCCAACAACCGCTTCCCGTCAATCCCGTACCTCCGCAAGCTGCCCGCATCCATGTTCCGCAAACGGGCGATCTCGGGCATAAGCATCGGGTCTCGCCGCTCAAGATTCGCTAAATCGGCCCGTGTAGCATTCGGGACCTCATATTCCACCACACTCCAATAATGTTTCTCTCCTTTCTTCTGGATACTCCAACTAACCTCACCCGGCTTGACCGGCATAAAATCCATCGAATAAATACCGTCCCGATACTGCCAATTCGTATAAAAGTCCTCATTAATCAGCGCGACCTCGCAATCCGCTAACTTCTGGAACGCGAATGTATAGACCTGCCCTACCCGCAACGTCTTCTCCATAGGTGCGTTTACAAGCCGGATATACCCCACGCCTTCCTTATAGAATTTCGGGAAATCCGTATGCCCCGCCATACAGCGATTGAAAACGGCCTCCGCCTCGCAACCATACTCACCCCATACCGGTTTGATAATCGGCAAGGAATCGAACCGCTCCCGCGTAATCGGAGTCGGTAGGAACTGATACATCGCGTCATCGGGGAAATGAGTGAAAATCATCCAATAAGGATCCACATGAAACCACGACATATCATTCTCGTTCCTGATAAACGTCTTTCCATTCACCGACCCTGCGCCCCACGTCGGGTCAATCAAGATACCGGCACCATCCTCTACCACCACGAACAGCCAAGCATGGCTTCCCGCCGGATCCAGCTCGTTCTTAGAAGTCCCTGTTATGACATGGACATCGATACCCAGCGGCTCCGCCAGACGATAGAACAACTCGCAATACGCCTGGCACACGCCTCGCTGATTATCCCAGCACTCGTCGGCGGTATAAATCGTATAAGAGGTATCATAACTGATATTAGCGCACAACCAACGATAAATAGCCTTTACCTGGTCGTATTTATCCGTACATCCCTCGGTAATCTGGCGAGCCGCCGGGGAATAATCGTAACGCGAGGGAGAGACCTCGTAAGCCGGGTTCCCGGTCTGCGCGATGCCCGCGACACTCATAAGGAGAGCGAGGGCGGCAACCAATACTTTCGCTTTCATAATGAATCTATTTTAGGTTAATCAATCGAATGACAATATTACGGAAAATCCATGAAATATCCGCCGAATCTCAAGAGATTAACGTAATAAACAACGTTGAGAACAATGGGCATTATAAAGCACTAACAACAGGCATTGTCAGATGCTTACAATAGGCATCGTCAGTACCTTATAATGCCCATTATACGGAACCTCCCCTTAGGAACATGCTCCCTCCCCTCCAACGTCCTCATGCGGAACGCATGCGTAGCTACATCCAAAACTTTCCTTATGGCCATCGGTCAAGGGGATATTTTTCGTACCTTCGCGCCCGATCGCAATTTAATTTAGGCTAGCGAAACATGATTACAGTCAACAATCTGGATGTACAGTTTGGGAAACGCATCCTTTTCCAGGATGTGAACTTGAAATTCACGCCGGGCAATTGCTACGGTATCATCGGCGCTAACGGGGCGGGCAAATCCACCTTCCTGCGTGTCATCAGCAAACAATTGGAGCCTACACGCGGGAGCGTGACATTAGGTCCGGGCGAACGCCTGTCCGTATTGAGCCAGGATCACTTCGCCTTCGACGAGTACACGGTGATGAACACCGTACTGATGGGCCATACAACCCTTTGGGAAGTGATGAGCGAGAAAGACGCGCTCTACGCCAAGCCCGACTTCAGCGACGAGGACGGTATCCGTGCCGCCGAGTTGGAAGAAAAATTCGCGGAGATGGAAGGATGGAACGCGGAAAGCGACGCCGCGAACCTACTGAGCGGATTAGGTATCAAGGAGGACTTGCACTATACATTAATGAAAGACTTGAGCGGTAAGCAGAAGGTACGCGTATTGCTGGCCCGTGCCCTGTTCGGGCAACCGGACAACCTGCTCTTGGACGAGCCGACGAACGACCTGGATTTGGAAACAGTGTCCTGGTTGGAGAACTATCTGTCCAACTTCGAACATACCGTGCTCGTAGTCAGCCACGACCGCCACTTCCTCGATTCCGTCTGCACGCATACAGTAGATATTGATTTCAACAAACTGACTTTGTTCGCCGGCAACTATAGCTTCTGGTATGAATCCAGCCAATTGGCGCTAAAACAATTGCAAAACCAGAACAAGAAAGCCGAGGAGAAGCGGAAAGAACTGGAGGAATTTATCCGCCGATTCAGCGCGAACGTCGCGAAATCCAAGCAAACAACCAGCCGCAAAAAGATGTTGGAGAAACTGAATATCGAAGAGATCAAGCCTTCCTCCCGTCGGTATCCGGGCATCCTGTTCACGCCCAACCGCGAGCCGGGCAACCAAATCCTGGAGGTAAAGGGATTGACCCAAAGCGTAGAGGGGCAAGTGTTGTTCAAGGACCTGAACTTCAACGTAGAGAAAGGAGATAAGATCGTATTCATCAGCCACGACCCGCGTGCGATGACCGCCTTATTCCAGATTATCAACGGCGAGGAGAAACCCGAGGCCGGCACGTACAAATGGGGACAAACCATCACGACCTCCTACCTGCCGCTCGATAACTCGAAGTATTTCAACTCCGACTTGAGCCTGATCGATTGGCTATGCCAATTCTCGCCCGATACGAACGAAGTGTTCTTGAAGGGATTCCTCGGACGAATGCTGTTCTCCGGCGAGGAAATCTTGAAGAAAGTAAGTGTCCTTTCCGGAGGCGAGAAGATGCGTTGCATGATCTCGCGCATGATGCTGACCGACGCGAATTGTCTGGTTCTGGATACACCGACAAACCATCTGGATTTGGAGTCGATCCAAGCGTTTAACAATACGCTGAAGACTTTCAAAGGCAACATTCTGTTCGCCAGCCACGACCACGAGTTCATCCAGACAGTAGCGAACCGCGTCATCGAACTGACACCGAACGGTATAATCGATAAGATGATGGATTACGACGATTACATCACGGATCCCGCTATCGCGGAATTACGGGAAAAGCTGTACGCGCAATGAAAAAAAGACTTTTATTCATTTTACTTTTATTCATCGCATGGCTACCGGTTTTTGTCATTCAAAAACCGGTATTTATGTTTTATCAACATGCGTTGGCGGGCGATTGCTCGTTCATGGACTACTTACTCGTCATGCTTCATGGCACGAAACTGGACTGCACGATCGCCGGCTACCTGACCGCGGTCCCGCTCCTGCTAACACTCGTCTCCACATGGCTGCCGGGCAATTGGTTAAAGAAAGTATTGAAAGGCTACTACCTGTTCACAGGCCTTTTAGTAGCGGCTATCTTCGCCGTCGACGTGGCGCTATACGGCTTTTGGGGATTCCGGATAGACGCTACGCTCTTCTTCTACCTGCAATCGCCGACGGACGCGATGGCCAGCGTGCCAATCGGATTAGCCATTCTTCAATCGCTGGTTTTCGTCATATACGCGTCGGGCATCTACGCATGGTTCCGTTGGCTTTTACGGTTCGCGCCCGGCAAAGACTCCACGGCGCCTACGTTCGGGAAACGAATGGGTACGTCGCTCGCTATCATCCTATTAGGAGGCATCTTATTCATCCCGATACGAGGAAGCGTAACCACCTCTACGGCAAATGTCGGGATGGTCTATTTCAGCCAGAATCAATTCCTGAATCACTCGGCGATCAATCCCTGCTTCAGCCTGTTCGCCTCGCTAAGCAAACAACAAGATTTCGCCTCCCAATTCAATTTCTTCCCGGAAACGGAAAGAGAAACGCTGTTCAGCACATTGATTCATAACCCGAGCTCCACGCCTCAAACCGATTCCATCCCCAATGCCTCGGAGCGATTGCTTACGGCCGACCGGCCCAACATCCTGCTGATTATCTTAGAGAGCTTTACCGCCAACGCGATCGAGGCGGTAGGCGGCGAGCCGGGCATCACGCCCCGCTTAAACAAACTGTGCGAGGAAGGCATCCTGTTCACCAACCTATACGCCAACTCCTTCCGGACAGACCGAGGGTTGGTCGCCATCCTCAACGGTTACTTGGCGCAACCAACCACCTCCATCATGAAATATCCCGCCAAAAGCCAGACTCTCCCTTCTATCGCGAAGAGCCTGCGAGAGGAAGGCTACAACACGGATATGCTGTATGGCGGAGATATCAATTTCACCAATATGCAGAGCTATTTCTATAGCACGGGCTACAACCGAATCACGGCGGACCGGGATTTCCCGTTGACAAGCCGATTGAGCAAATGGGGAGCCAACGACGATATCACCTTCTCCCATCTTTACGAAGAAATCAAAAGCAGACCCACCGATAGCCAGCCGTGGCTAAGCACGTTCCTGACATTGAGCAGCCATGAGCCTTTCGAGGTACCGTATCACCACTTAGAGCATCCCTATCTGAACTCGGTAGCCTTCACGGACAGCTGTGTCGGGGATTTCATCGAGCAATTCAAACAATTGCCCGCATGGAAAAACACTTTGGTTATCTTCATCGCGGACCACGGTTATCGCTACCCGGACAATCTGAACGAGTTCGAGCCACGCCGTTATCACATCCCGATGTTATGGATAGGCGGAGCGATTACATCTCCTCGAAAGATAGACACATACGCCAACCAGACCGACCTGGCGGCTACCTTGATGAACCAATTGGGCCTTTCCACGCGAGATTTCACCTTCAGTAAGGATATACTGGATCCCGACGATCCGCACTATGCCTTTTACACCTTCAACAATGGTTTTGGCTTCATCGACACATCCGGTATCTCCGTCTACGACAACGAGGGCGACCGTACCCTTTTAGAAAGTCCGTCCGAAGGGAGCGAGGAACGAGTCCGGAAAGGGAAAGTCTTGTTGCAAACCTTGTATGATGATTTAGGGACACGATAACAGGTAATTGAGTGTAGATGTGTCAAATCGCGCAAAAGCACGCAGGTCTTAGAATTCTGCGTGCCAATACCCGATTTGATACACCTTCTTTCTATTTTTCCCCGAGACATGCGCTTATTCGGGGATCCCGAAGTGGCGAATCGTCACCTTTTTAAATTCGGATTCAACGAAACATCGACAGAGGGATAAGGAGCGTAAGCCCGATCGTCGCTCCAAGCGCCCGATACCTCGACCCGCTCTCGCATATAAACCGGCCCCGTCACCATATCCGCTTTGTCCGGGTTCTCCTTCAGCCACTGCTCCGTCACCTCATATTCCGGATTTTCCAGGCGGAAATTGAAATAATCGCCCAAACGATGCATTCTTCGTTGATCATGGTAACGGGTCGCCACGCTCCGGTAACAGCCCGCTATCTCCCAGCCATGCTCGTTATAAGCCGCCTCCGCCAGCTCCCCGTTCGACAAGGTAGACGGATAATAATTATACGAGCTATCATTCCATTTGCCATCCGCCCGGCGACGGACCGTGTTCAGCAACTCAATCGCTTTCGCCCGGTCTCCGTAACCGGAACGGCCTACCGCTTCCGCATACCACAGATAAACCTGCGGAAGACGAATAAACGAAGCTGTCTGCTCGCTCCATCCGTCGGCCTGCTCGCTATAGCTCCTCGTCTGGTCATACTCCACCTCATCGTTCGCGAAAGCGTACATCACATAATAAGGATTGTTGCAATTCGTCACGTTATCATAAAACCACGGCACCACTTTCTGGTCTTGCATATGATAATAAACATCACCGAAAATAGCCTTTTTCCTCGGCCCCATCGGATAATCGAGCCAGAACTTGATCTCGGCACGCATATCACTGAACCCGCCGGTCTCCTCCGGAATCTCGGCAAGACCGCGAGCGGCCTGCGAAGCGTCACCTCCTCCGAAATCCTTCGTGAAATAAATTCCAAGAATAATCTCCGTATTATTCTTATTGTATTGCCGGGAGTAGACTTTCCAGAACTCATCGAACATACGATAATAATAGGTACCGCTTTCGACAGCATCGATCACCTCTTTCGACTTATCGACCGCCAACCTGTAATACTCATCGCCTTTATTTAAGGGCCAACCCGCCATCGTCAGATAAACCTGCGCGAGAGTCGCTTGGGCAGCACCTTTGCTCGCGATGATATTGAGGCCGTTCATCCCCCAAGGCTCGGTGGTGAATTGAGCGGGCAAATGCTCCTCCGCGAATCGCAAATCCTCCACGATAAAATTATAAACCTCCTCCTCGGAAGCGGTATTGATATCCAAATCAATCTCACTGTTCACGATAAGCGGGAGCGGTCCCCAGCAACGCACCATCCAGAAATAAGCGTAAGCGCGCCAAAAGCGAGCCTCCCCTATCGCCATATCGATCTCTTCCTGAGAGACATCGGGCGTATTGGCCACGCCATTGATGATGTAATTGGCGGCCTTCACCACATTCCACATGCAACTCCAACAACCTACACCGCTTGTCATCATCGAATTGCCATCATTAGAGATAAACTGATCCCAATCGGTGAAGTTCGTCTTCGAGACGATGCTGGTCATATCATCGCCTTTCAACATCGGAGCATAGATACCGATATAACCGCTCGCCATTTTCACCTGATAATAAAGTGCGTTAATAGAGCCCTCAAGGTCGGTCCGTTCGGTAAACGACTCCAGACTGGTCATCTGTCCTTTGGGATCCTCTTCCAGAAAATCGGAACAAGAGGAGACAAACAAAGCGGATAAACAAAGCGCTACGATCTTATTTTTCATATTATGTATTTTCATATTTTTCATCTTTCATTTTAATAGGAAACATCAGAAATCCAATTTAAGCGTAAACGTGAACGTACGGTTGGAAGGATAATTGCCATAATCCAAACCCAACTCTTTATCCGTCGACGAGTTCGAAGTCTCCGGATCCAACCCTTTATACTTAGTGATGGTGAAAAGATTCTGGGCGCTCACGCCTAACGTGACACCGACAAACCGAGTCCACCGCTTCGGGAAGACATACGACAGGCTTACGTTCTGCAAACGAAGGAAATCAGCGTCCTCCAACCATTGAGTCGAACGAGGCGTGGCGCGACTCAACGAGTTCTTGCTGCTGGCGAACTCGGCATCCGCCTTATTCGCAACAATATCCCAACTTTTCTCAAATCCTTCCCGGGAAGTAATAAAACGACTTTCCGGCACCATAACCGAAGTAGCGAAACGAGTGACATTGAGCCGCTGGAAACCGGTGCTCGCCCGGAAGAAGATATTCATCTCCCAATTCTTATACCGCAATGTATTGTTCCAACCCAAGTTCCATTTAGGAACCGGATTGCCTACCACCACCCGATCGGCGTCCGTAGGAGATGTGGTCACGCCGCCATCCGCGGTTTGGTAAAGGTTCGCTCCGTTCTCGTCAAGCCCAACCCATTTCCAAAGATTAAAATTGCTGACCGGCAACCCCTCTTTCATAATAAACACATTGCCTTCCATCAAACCGCCCCGGCTCGCGTCCGGAATCAAGAAATCCTCTCCATCCAAATTCGTGACCTTGGTCTTCAAATAAGAAGCGGTGAAAGTGGTAGACCATTCAAAATCATTCGTCTGTACCGGATAAGCGTCCAAGGTAAACTCCCACCCCGTACTATACATCTCGCCCACATTGCTCCAATAAGAACCGCCTCCATAAAAATAAGGAATCGTCTTGGCGAACAACAAATCTTTCGTATTCTTCCGATACCAATCCACCGTCAAGTTAACTCTTTGTTTCAAAAAACTCAAATCGAGCCCCACGTCATACGAATACGTCTTTTCCCAAGTCAAATCCGGAGAGGAATAGGTACTTTGCCAATAGCCGGGATAAAGCGTACCCGTTCCATAAGCGTAATTCGCAAGGGTTAACAATCCCAAAGTTCCATAAGCGTTAATGGCCTGATTTCCTGTCACTCCAAAGCTGGCACGTAACTTCATTCGCTGGAACAATCGCTGATCTCGCATGAAGCCCTCTTCCGCGATATTCCAAGCGAGAGCACCTGAAGGGAAATAGCCCCATTTATTATTCATAAACTTGGACGAGCCATCCGCCCGAAGAGTAGCGGTCGCGTAATAACGATTTTTGTAATTATACATCACACGCCCAAAAGCGGAGACCATCTGCTCTTTCGTATAATTCGTAGCTCCGGTCAGTCCGGATTGCACGGCATTGATGTTCCAATAACCGGTCTTCTCGGAAAGAAGGTCCTGCCCGTTCACTCCGACATTCTTGTATTCCTTTTGATAAATCTCAAAAACACCGGTAGCCGTAAGATTATGCCCATTGAAATCCCGTTGGAAAGTCAAATTATTCGTTTCTTGGTAAGTAACCGTACGGTTCATGCTGTTTCCCATTGCGCTGATGGCGCTCGGCTCACGTTTGGTAGAGGATAACGAATAACTCGAAGCGTTCGCCAAGTTAAACGCTCCTTGGGCGGAGAAAGTCAACCCTTTCAATATATTAAAACGAAAATCGATATAACCTTTCACATTATAGCTTTCCCCATCGGCATCGTTCGACACGAGCGATCCATAAGGATTGGCGGCGATCGAGCAATAAGGGTCGCGAAGGTATACGCCATTCTCATCCATCAAGTCCATCGCCGGGGAATAGTTCGCCATGCAAATAAATCCGCGCCCGTGTTATGCGTAGATTCCGTCGACGCCTCGACATTGGTCGTGATAGAAAGCCAATTGGTGACATCCGAATCCAGATTCGCTCGGAAACCATAACGCTTCAGTTCAGATTCCGTCGTAATACCGGTCTGGTTCAAGAAAAGTCCGGAAACAAAATAGCGGTTTTTCTGATTCCCTCCTGAAATATTCAATTTATAATCTTGCGAAACACCCGTTTGCAGCATCAAATCCTGATAATCAACTCCTTTTGTCCCCAACCGGAAGGCTTCCATATCCTCAGGTGAAAACCGCGTATCGGTCATCGCCTCAAGCGCCTGGGCATATTCATAAGCGTTCATCAAATCGAAACGCTTGGGCAGATTAGACACGCCAATCTCACTACTCACTTGGATATGAGGTTTTCCGGCGGCACCTCGCTTCGTCGTTACCAAGATAACACCATTGGCCCCTCTCGAACCATAAATAGCCGTAGATGAGGCATCCTTCAACACCTCGATGGAAGCGATATCCGCGGGATTGGTCACCGAACCTCCTATCACACCATCGACCACCCATAACGGGTCATTACCGAAATTGATGGAAGATACACCGCGAACCCGTATATTCGCGTCCGCTCCCAACTGGGCACCTGAATAGGAAGACGCTTGCACGCCAGCTATACGCCCTTGCAGAATCTCCGAGGTTTTCTTAATAGGCTGCGCGCTGAATTGCCTGTTGGTGACCGAACCTACCGCACCGGTCAAATCCCGCCGGTTAGTTGTTCCATAGCCAATCACCACCACCTCATCCAATTGCTCGGAATCCTCGTACATAGTAATCTGGATATGGGAAGATTGACGCCTGACGGGATATTCTACCTGAGCATATCCCAAATAGTTCACGAGCAACAAAGCTCTTGGCGCGACATCCAATACAAATTTCCCTTCAACATCCGAATTGGTCCCATTCGTCGTACCTTGCTCAATGATTGTCGCTCCCACAATCGGCTTTCCCGCTTCATCCACAATCACGCCTTCTACTCTTTTTCTTTCTTGCTTCCGCTGTTCGACTTGCGTACGGTCATCCGCATTTAAAGTCCTTTCCTCAAAGACAGAAGCGAAAACATTCTCCCCCAATAATAAAAGAGGAGAAAAAACGGTTAATACAATTTTCTCTTTCATAAGTAACGCTTTACTTCTTCTTTTTTCGATTAAATGTGACGCAATATATACAATTTCATCGACAAACAACCTTAAAAAGATTATTTTGACAATAAGCGCACTTTTTTAAAACTTGCCCGACCGTCTTGAGGCACGAATGCGTGAACGCTCGCAAAAGTTCATATACCCGCCTATAAGCCCTCTTAACGCACATAGGTGCGTGGGGCAACACACATAGGTGCGCGAGGGATTTCAGATAGCTCCTATCGCCCGCGCACATACGTGTCTTCCCACAACAAGACAGCAATGACTTTCTCTACAGATGTATCACATGCCCATCGTACCAAAAGAAAAAGCCGACTTTCACAAGCCGGCTTTCTTCGGAAATGGGGGAAAGTTAACTAATCCCACACATTATTTAAATATATAGGGTCCTTATTTTGCATAACTTACCGCACGGGTCTCACGGATTACCGTGATTTTCACCTGTCCCGGATAAGTCATTTCATCCTGGATCTTCTTAGCGATCTCTGTAGACAGGCTCTCCGTCTCCTTATCGCTAATCTTATCCGCACCTACGATCACACGCAACTCCCGACCTGCTTGGATCGCATATGTCTTTACGACACCCGGATACGACAACGCCAATTGCTCCAAGTCATTCAATCGTTTGATGTAAGCTTCCACGATCTCCCGACGAGCACCCGGACGCGCTCCGGAAATCGCATCGCAAACCTGTACGATCGGCGCAAGCAGCGTTTGCATCTCCACTTCATCGTGGTGCGCACCTACGGCATTGCAAATATCGGGTTTTTCTTTGAATTTCTCACAAAGTTTCATGCCTAAAATTGCATGCGGCAATTCAGGTTCGTCATCAGGCACCTTTCCGATGTCGTGCAACAAGCCCGCACGCTTCGCCCTTTTCGGATTCAAACCCAACTCTGAAGCCATCACCGCACATAGATTCGCGGTCTCGCGTGCGTGCTGCAACAAGTTCTGTCCATACGAAGAACGATATTTCATCTTACCAATCATACGGATCAACTCCGGATGCAAACCATGCACACCCAAATCAATCGCCGTACGTTTACCCGTCTCGACAATCTCTTCCTCTACCTGCTTCCGTACTTTCGCCACGACCTCCTCGATACGGGCCGGGTGAATCCGTCCATCCTGCACCAACTGATGCAAAGCCAAACGCGCGATTTCCCGACGAACCGGGTCAAATCCAGACAACACAATCGCCTCCGGCGTATCATCCACGACGATCTCGATACCCGTAGCCGCCTCCAAAGCGCGAATATTACGTCCCTCGCGTCCGATAATACGGCCTTTAATCTCATCCGAATCAATATGAAATACCGTGATGGAATTCTCTATAGCGGTCTCGGTCGCTACACGTTGAATAGACTGTATCACGATTTTCTTCGCCTCTTTATTGGCCGTCATCTTCGCGTCCTCGATAATCTCATTGACATACGACGCGGCCTGCGTCTTCGCCTCATCCTTCAACGACTCAATCAAACGCTCCTTCGCCTCCTCAGCGGACAAGCCCGAGATAGTCTCCAAGTGCTCCACCTCTTTTTGGTGCAACCTCTCCAAATCCTGCTTCTTCTTCTCCACCAATTCAAGTTGGGAAGAAAGATTTTCCTTTACGGCCTCGATCTCACCATTCTTCCGTTGCAACTCCTCCTGGCGTTGGTTCATCGCCAACTCCCTCTGCTTCAGTTTCGCCTCGACCGACTGAATCTTCGAATTCCGCTGCGCGACCTGCTTTTCCAAATCCGCCTTCAGGTGAAGAAACTTCTCTTTCACCTCAAGCATCTTATTTTTCTTTATCACTTCCGCTTCCTTTTCCGCTTCCTGAAGTATGGAATCATACTTCGATCGCAGCAGGAAACGCATACCTAACCACGTGAGTAATCCACCCACGACGAAAGTAACAATCGGTACGACTATATACATTCCAATCATTTTACAATTAATTTTTTAACTCAATTATATATACAAAAAAACACCACATCACACGAAGGCTCCCCTTCATGCAAAGCAGTGCGGAAAATACAATCATTCGAGATAAACGCTACTTCTTCAAATATTTCTCCAACTCCGTCGTCAGCTGCCCGATCTCATTCGAGAAAGATTCATTCAGCCGCTCCAACTTCATGTTCTGCATTGAAAACTGAAAAGCCACCATCGCCAACAAATCAAGCGCATCCACCTCTACCGCGAAATGTTGCCTATATTGGAATATCTTGCTGTTAATTTGCTCTGCCGCGGCCCGAGCAATCTCCTCTTCCTCCCGTTTAATCGTAAGCGGATATTTCTTTCCAGCTATCACTATATTTATAAGAAACGTATCGTCCATCGCTTTCTATATTAATCGCCTTTTATTCGTTTAACAGTGCGATGCACTTATCTACCTCCCGCACTAACTTTGACAATCGCGTCCGGGCATTCCGCATCTCCTCCTCATTCGCGGAGACAACACGAGCCGTCAGCATATTATCGCATCGGGTGCGCAATTCCTCAACCATCTCTCTTGCTTGCCGCAGTTCCTCCTCTTTCTGATTTAACAGATTCCTGAGCTCGTCTATCTTTTGCTTTTGCTGATCGCACACAGCCATCAGATCACGAACCCTCACCTCAAATACAGCCAGCAATCTCTTATGATCCTCGGTCATTCCACCCAAATTCTATACAAAAGTAGAAGATAGAATTGAATTAACCAACGATAAGCCGAATTATTTCACCGAAAAAATGGGATATAAATAAAAAGGCCGTTCCTCTACCGAACAGCCCCCTTAACTTTCGTGCCAATTTCCCTTGTTTACACCAAGGAAACGTACCATTCACCATTCACCTCCTCGAAAGCCAACTTACCCTCTTTAGCCAACCAGCCAAGCGCAGCGTACATATCTTTTTCCGCCTTGATTTTCGTGGCTTTCTTCACAGCCTTAAAGCTCATCTTTCCGCCCTCATGCAACGCGTTCCATACGAGGCCGGCATTTGTACCTATTAATTCAATCATTTTTATAATAATTTTGATTACGTCGCAAATTTATAGATTAAATATTTATAGCAAAAGAATATGGCCGCTTTTTAGCATAAAAAAACAGGGAAATGAGTTGAATCATGGACTATGACCGCTTCCTCCAAATTCAAAGAGGCATATTTACGCAATAACCCAAGCGCATAACGCCCCGCTTCCATCAATCCCTCCTTACCCGAATATCCATTAATAAGCATAAGCAAGGAAGTTGTGCCAATCTCAATCTTAGTACGCTCCTCATCGCTCGTTGGCGTACCAATCCCTCCAATCTCATCCCGATAGACCGGAAGGCCCTCTATATTCAACAGCCCTCGCCCAATGCCATGATAAAGCTCTCCGGCCTCGCCAACACCAAGCTCCAAACCTCCTACGATTTTATCCGCGTCGAACCCTCCTATTGAGTACCCGCTTTGGATAGAGACCAAATTAATGATATCAACCAACGTATCAATCTTATAAAGAGGAAGCCCACGTAAAATCCGGCGACGTAACGCCTCCGCCGATGGACGGTAACGGTTCGGGTCTTTCCCTAAACGCTTATAGGCTTGACGAGTCGCTTGAATCGGCGCCCATTTGTTTACATCTTCTATCGCTAACGCACTTCGGAGCTCTTCCTCCAAACGGGCTATCTCTTCCCAAAGTTCCTTATCCGAATCCGTATTCCGGACCTTACCCGCGATCGCCAAGACATGCAAATCCGGACAAGTCTCTCTAATAGAAGATGAAATCGTAATTGGAATCATATTCTTTCAATAAATATTGTTCTCCATTCTGTTTTCTCTCAAGAAAATCCCACTCAGCATGCGGCCACTCGCCACCCCTAACCGACGAGCCGAGAAGTAATCGGCATGATGCTCGTAGGTGCAAATCCCCGCTACCTCGATATGATTCGGCGACACGCCAATTTCCTCCAACAAGAAACGGTTGATACCCCATAAGTCGATATGCGCTTTCCCTGTTACCGGAGAACGGCTCAACCACCGCTCTAACGGAAAACCTGCTTTTAGGAAGGCTAATACGACCTCTTCTCCTACCTCAAAAGCCGCTTTACTGATAGAAGGGCCTATTCCCGCACATATATCCGCCGGATCGCAAGCGTATCGCTCCATCATTCCTTCAATCGCCTTGCGAGCGACGCGAAGCACCGTTCCCCGCCAACCGGCATGAACCGCCCCAACAACCCGCCGTACAGGATCATATAATAAAATAGGAACACAATCCGCCGTTGATACCGATACGCATACCCCCGGAACTTCTGTCATCAGGGCATCCACTCCTTCCAGATATTCCCTCTGCCTGAACGCGTCCCAAGATAAGAAAGTAGCGTCGATCGCACGAATCCGATCGCCATGCGTCTGACGCGGCATATAAATCCGCTCCGGAGCAATACCAATCGCTCCCGCGAGAAGCGTTATATTTTTCCGAACCGATTCCGGATTGTCCGGCGTATGAATACCGAGATTCAATGTCGCGAAAGCACCACGGCTCACACCGCCATGACGAGTCGTCACAAAATGAGAAATGTCGCGATATCCATCCCATCCCGGAAATCGCGACACCTCTATTTGATTACTTTCTATCGTCCTCCGCATCGTCATCCCAATAAGCCTCATATTCCTCGTCCGGATCTTCCTCATCCTCGTCGATCGGGAAGACATATTCATCTTCCTCGTCCTCAAACTCCAAGGAATTAATATCTATATTCTTATGAACGATCCGTTCCGCCTCATGGAAACTTTCCTCATTTAATTCTTTCCACAATAAATCCTTCAATTCCGTGATACCTAATCCGGTAATAGACGAGATGAAAACGAACGGTATCCCCTCCGGTAAATCTTGAGACAAGGCCTCGATCAATTCCTCATCCAACATATCACTCTTGGTGATCGCTAACACCCGACGCTTGTCCAACAATTCCGGATTATATTTCACCAACTCATTGTGCAATATCTCGTACTCCTTCCGGATATCGTCGGTATCGGCAGGAATCATAAACAGCAACAAGGAATTTCGCTCGATATGACGCAAGAAGCGCAAACCCAAACCTTTTCCCTCACTGGCACCCTCGATAATACCCGGAATATCCGCCATCACGAACGAACGATTGTCCCGATAACTGACAATCCCCAAATTGGGTTCCAGCGTCGTAAAAGGATAATTGGCGATCTTCGGTTTCGCGGCGGACACAACCGACAACAATGTCGACTTACCCGCATTGGGAAAACCAACCAACCCAACGTCCGCCAAAAGTTTCAATTGAAGAATAACCCGTCGCTCCAAAGCAGGCTCGCCGGGCTGCGCATAGCGAGGAGCTTGATTCGTGGACGTTTTAAAATTAAAATTGCCCAAGCCTCCGCGACCTCCTTTTAGAAGCATCACCCGCTCTCCATCCTTTGTTACATCGCAGATAAACTCTCCGGTATCGGCATCGTAAACGACCGTACCGCAAGGCACTTCAATGATCCGATCCTCGCCATCCTTTCCTGTACTACGCTTCGCTCCTCCATTTTCTCCATTAGTCGCCATGATATGGCGCTCGTATTTCAAATGAAGGAGTGTCCAATAATTTCGATTGCCCTGCAGATACACATGGCCTCCTCTTCCTCCATCGCCTCCATCAGGACCTCCTTTCGGAATATATTTTTCCCGACGAAAATGAGAAGACCCTCTTCCGCCTTTACCGGATCGGCAATAGATCTTGACATAATCCACAAAGTTTGATTCAGCCATATTTGTCTGGAATTTAAAAGTTTATTCGTACTTATATTGATAAAGATGTGTCAAATCGCGGAAAAGCACGCGGATTTTGACACACCTTCTTTCCTATTATTTTACGTTATTAACGGCCTCCTTAATACGTCCGAATATCTCTTCGATCGTCCCCATACCGTTGATAGCGACATGTTTGCCCTCCTCTACGTAATAATCGGCCAACGGAGCGGTCTGCGTATGATAAACCTCCAACCGGGACTTAATCGTTTCTAAATTGTCGTCCGAACGACCGGAAATCTTTCCACGCTCCAAGAGACGTTGGATCAACTCATCCTCATCCACCTGCAAGTTCAACATAATAGAAACATCCGTTCCCCGCTCGTTCAACATCTTCTTCAAAGCCTTGGCTTGTGGAATCGTACGGGGGAAACCATCGAAAATAACCCCCGCGGCCGGTTTCTTACTATCCAATACGTTCGCCAACATGCTAACGATCAAATCATCCGGAACCAACTGCCCCTTCTCGATATAATCTTTCGCGATCTTTCCCAACTCCGTACCGGCTTTCATCTCGCCTCGCAAAACATCGCCTGTCGAGATATGATCCAAACCGTATTCTTTAATAATCAACTCACTCTGCGTTCCCTTTCCTGAACCGGGAGCACCAAAAATTACAACGTTCAACATAAACACTTATACATTATTAAATATATTCATACATGTGAGGCCAATGACGCATCAACGCTCTACCAACTTATAAATATCCCGATACGAACGTCCCAACCCGTCATAATCCAAGCCATGCCCGACAATGAAATCATCCGGAATCCGCAGGCCTATATAATCGGGCCTCAAATCACAACGCAAAGAAGCAGGCTTAAAAAGCATTGTCGCCACCCGCACATCCGCGGCACCCTCATCGCGTAACTTCCGCACGACATAATTCATCGTATACCCCGTATCGATAACATCCTCCAACAAAATAACCATACGCCCACGTACATCCGCCTGCACAGGCATGATCTCTTTTACATGACACGTAGAGGAGGTCCCTTGATACGAGGAATAACGAGCGAACGTCACCTCGTACGAAGCATCCATTTCTCGCATCAAATCAGCGGTAAACATGAACGCTCCGTTTAATATACCCACAAACAAGGGATTATTACCCGCCACATCCGCTTTTATATGATCCGCCATCCGGGCGATAGCCGCTTGCAACTCCGTATCCGGAATGAACAAACTAAATTCTTTATCTTTCAGCAGAATCTTATCCATACCTATTCTTTGCGAGGGAACAAATGTACGATTTTTTCAGGGAAGAACCATTGTCCGTAAAAACAAATAACATTCGTTATTTCCCCGAATAAGGCTCCTCGCTCTCCTCGGCGGCTCTCAATGTTTCCTCTCCCTCTTCCGGCAACGAATAATTCGAGACAAAGCGTGCATGATAGGCCGTTTCCACATAACTCTTCTCCAATATCCGGACGATATTCTCCAAGGTAGCTTGCCTTTCTTTCGGTTTCAATTGACACTCCCAAACCACCATCGTGTTCCAGCCCATCGTCTTCAACTCCTCACGAACCCGAGCGTCTCGCTCTTTATTTCGCCTCAACTTTTCCGTCCACCATTCCACCCGGCTACGAGGGGGACGAAACTCCGGACAGCCTTCATGACCATGCCAAAAACATCCATTCACGAAAATGACCGTCTTATACTTGCGCAACACGATATCCGGTGTCCCGGGCAACCGCTTTACATTTACACGAAAACGAAATCCACAATGAAACAAGTATTTCCGGACTATGATCTCGGGCTTCGTATTCTTGCCCTTGATCATAGACATGATATAACTGCGCTTCTCCTTAGAGATCGAATCGGTCATACCACCCGGACGTTAAACATCAAATCGTATCGGAATAATATGCCTTTGGCAAACTCCGACAATTATATCGCGACGCCATCACCTCGCCATACGCGCCCGCGGAACGAATAGCGATCCAATCACCCCGATGAGTCTTGTTCAGCTCTATATCTTTTCCAAACACATCCGACGACTCGCAAATCGGACCTACGACATCGTACACATCAACCGGCTCATCGCTACTGATATTCTCGATCCGATGATAGGCGTCGTACATAGCGGGACGAATCAACTCGGTGAAGCCGGCGTCTAAGATAGCGAACTTTTTCATCTCGCCTTCCTTTACATAAAGGACTCGCGCGATCAACGACCCACATTGAGCCACGATAGAACGCCCCGGCTCGAAATGAATCCGCTGCCCCGGACGAGGCTGAAGTAATTTATGCACGGCCGCGAAATAATTGTCGAACGCGGGAATAGGCATGTGGTTCGGATGATAATAATCAATTCCCAAGCCACCTCCCAAGTTAATATTCTCCACGACGATGCCCCGAGCCGCCAAATCATCTTGTATCTCATTCATCCGAATCGCCAAATTACGGAAACCAGACATATCCGTGATTTGCGACCCAATATGACTATGGATACCTATCAACCGTACATTCCGCATTCCTTTCAATTGGTCTAATACGCTTCCCAATTGGCTAAGATTGATTCCGAATTTGTTCTCTTTCATCCCCGTCGTGATCTTCGCATGGGTATGGGCGTCCACTTCCGGATTCACACGCAAAGCGACAGGCGCCACTTTCCCTTTAGCGGCCGCCAATTCATTGATAACCTCCAATTCGGCGGCAGACTCTACGTTGAAACAAAAGATATCGTTATCCAATCCTAAGTTTATCTCCCAATCCGCTTTCCCCACACCCGCGAAAACAATCTTATCGGCGGGGAAACCCGCGTCCAACGCGGCCTGCACCTCGCCTCCACTCACGCAATCGGCACCTAAGCCGTTCGCCGCGATCATTGAGAGAATCCGAGGATTCGCGTTCGCCTTGATAGCGTAATGCACGTGATACCCGTATTTCCCCGACTCGGCTTTCACGACATCCAACGTGTCTTGCAACAGTTTCATATCATAATAATAAAAGGGAGTAGGGAGCAACTTAAACTTCTCTACCGGGAATGTTCCTTTAAGCATATATATGAGAATTAAAAATAAAACAAAAGGGGTGCGCCAACGCGACACCCCCTAATCGTCTCACTTGTTATTAAATAAATGGTCACTCAGCGCTTGCAACGCCTTTCGTTTGTCGGAAGCCTTGACAAGCAACGACACATTATAATTGCTACCGCCATAAGATATCATCCGGACAGGCACATCTTTCATCGCTTGCACGATGCGCGCCTCGAATCCTAT
Organism: Candidatus Parabacteroides intestinigallinarum; assembly: GCA_019114945.1. Taxonomy (GTDB): domain Bacteria; phylum Bacteroidota; class Bacteroidia; order Bacteroidales; family Tannerellaceae; genus Parabacteroides; species Parabacteroides intestinigallinarum. Next base: position 27,130 of record DXEN01000076.1, read on the forward strand.
GTTATCCCACTCTAAATCGCCCACCACACAAACAATCACCATATTATCATCTACCGTCACGGTCCCGTATTTCTTCAAGTCGTCAACGATCTCATCCAAATGCTTGCGATTGTCGATCGTTACGGAAACGCCTACCTCGGAAGTCGTGATCATATCAATCGGAGTCTGATAGTTCTCAAAAATCTCGAACACTTTGCGCAGGAACCCGGTAGCCAACAACATACGTCCGCTCTTGATCTTGATAGCGGTGATATTGTCCTTAGCCGCTACCGCCTTGATCTTACCTTTTTCCAACGTATTAGAGATCAAAGTGCCCGGAGCCTCCGGCTGCATCGTGTTCAGCAACCGAACCGGAATATTATTCAGTTTGGCCGGCAAAATACACGTCGGGTGCAGGATTTTCGCCCCGAAATAAGCCAACTCCGCTGCCTCATTGAAATGCAAATGACGCACGGGCGAGGTACCTTCCACGAAGCGCGGGTCGTTATTGTGCATACCATCGATATCCGTCCAAATCTGAATCTCCTCGGCATCGATAGCCGCGCCAATCAAAGAGGCGCTGTAATCGCTTCCCCCGCGTTGCAGGTTGTCTATCTCGCCATATGCGTTCCGGCAGATGTAGCCTTGCGTCAAATAAAGGTCGGCGTCCTTATGCTCGTTCAGCAGCTTCAGCAATTTCTCCTTGATATAAACGGGATCCGGCTCCGCGTTCTTGTCCGTACGCATATAATCCAAGGCGGGGATTAAGACCGCGTTCACGCCACACTCGTTCAAATACAGATGCATCATCCCGGTAGAGATCAACTCGCCTTGCGCCAAGATGACTTTCTCCTCGAACAATGTAAACAAGTCTTTCGTAAACGTACGGATATAATCAAAATGAGATTTTATCAGTTCTTTGGCCTTCTGTTTATACTCCTCGGTGCTGTAAAGCTCTTCCACATGCCCCATATACTTCATGGCAAGCTGGTTGATAATCTCGTTCGCGCCATCCGGATTCTTCTTGTACAAATAGTCGGAGATCTCAACCAACGAATTGGTCGTACCCGACATGGCTGATAACACAACGACCTTACGTTCTCCTCCCGTGATCAGTTTCGCGACCTCTTTCATTCTCTGCGCAGATCCCACGGAAGTTCCGCCAAACTTTAAAACTTTCATTTTCTTTTATCCTAATATTTAATTGTTTATTTTATTCGAACGCAACCGCGAAGTTATAAAAAAATTATTCTTTGACATCACTCAAACAAGCATTCTCGCACTTCACCACACGAGCGGGATAATTCCGCACGATCGTATAATTATGGGTCGTCATGATCACCGCGGTTCCCTGCCGGCAAATATCATGCAGCAGCTGCACGATCTGCCCGCTCGTCTCCGGGTCCAGATTCCCCGTAGGCTCGTCCGCCAAGATCAATCGCGGGTTATTCAACAGGGCCCGGGCGATAACGACGCGTTGCTGCTCGCCCCCGGACAGCTCATGGGGCATCTTATACCCCTTATCCCGCATACCCACCTGACGGAGCACCTCGTCTATCCGGGCATTGATCTCGCCCGTCTTTTTCCATCCGGTAGCCCGCAAGACAAATTCCAGGTTCTTGGAGACGGAACGATCGATCAGCAACTGGAAATCCTGGAAGACGATACCCAGCTTCCTCCGCAAGTACGGGATATCCCGACGTTTCATCTTACGCAAATCATAGCCCATGACGCGCGCCTCGCCTCCCTGGATGGGAATCTCGCGGTAAAGCGACTTCAGCAAGCTGCTTTTCCCGGAGCCCACTTTCCCGATGACATAGACAAACTCTCCGTCGCGCAAAGTAAGACTCGCGTCGTGCAATACCCGATTCTCGTCGCGACAGATATCGACGTTCTCCAGCTTCAGAAGGATATCCTCTTCCATGTATTCCTCAACCTTTATGCCTTTTCTTCAACTCCTTGGCCAAATCCTCGATGCGCAGCCCCTTGCTGGTCAAGAGCACGATCAGGTGATAGATCAGGTCGGAAGCCTCGTAAATGAGCCTATCCTCGGTGCCGTTGGTCGCCTCGATAATCGTTTCCACGGCCTCCTCGCCCACCTTTTGCGCCATACGGTTCACGCCTTTCTGGAACAAAGTGGTCGTGTAAGAACCTTCCGGCATCTCCTGCCGACGACGCTCGATGAAACTCTGCAAGTATTTGAGGAACATGATGTCTTCCTCGTTCTTCTCCCCAAAACAGGTATCCGCCCCCGTATGGCATACCGGGCCGGCGGGAATCGCCTTGATCAGCAACGTATCGTTATCGCAATCCGGCAAGATGCTGACAACCTGCAACGTATTTCCGCTCGTCTCACCCTTCATCCACAGACGGTTTTTCGTACGACTGAAAAATGTCACCTTCCCCGTGCTCACGGTCTCCTCGTAAGCTTCCTCGTTCATGAAACCCAACATCAACACCTTACTCGTATTGTTGTCCTGTACGATGGCGGGAACCAACCCGCCCATTTTCTCGAAATCTAACTTCATCTTGTCCATCTACTATTATTATATCCTCACATGGATTCCCTCCTGCCGGAGGTACCGTTTTAAATCACTGATTTGAATCTCCCCGAAATGAAAAACGCTGGCCGCCAACGCCGCGTCGGCCTTTCCCAGGGTAAACGCGTCGCGGAAGTGCTCCATCCGTCCCGCTCCCCCGGAAGCGATAATCGGGATACGCAACATGGCGGACAACGCGGACAACGCCTCGTTCGCGTAGCCATCCTTCACGCCATCGTGCGTCATACTGGTGAAAAGGATCTCGCCGGCCCCGCGGTCCCCCGCCTCGGAAGCCCACTGGAACAAATCCCGGTCGGTCGGCACGCGACCGCCGTTCAAATAGCAAAGCCAGCGACCGTCTTCCCAGTTCGCGTCGATCGCCACGACGCACACCTGGCTCCCGAAATGCCGGGCAATCTCCCCGATCAACGCGGGATTACGCAAGGCGGCGGAGTTGATCGACACCTTATCCGCCCCCGCGCTCAGCAAGCGGTCGACATCCCCCAACTCGTGGATGCCCCCACCTACCGTGAACGGGATGCTGATATGCGCCGCAACCCGCTTCACCAATTCCGTGAACGTCTTCCGCCCCTCGTGCGAGGCCGTGATATCCAAATACACCAACTCGTCCGCCCCCTCGCGGCTATACCGGGCGCCCAGCTCCACCGGGTCGCCCGCGTCGCGGAAGTTCACGAAATTAACGCCCTTTACGGTTTTCCCATCCTTGATATCCAAACAAGGAACGATTCTTTTAGCCAGCATATCCTCTTTCTCTATCTTCTCATCCTATTAATCACATAAAGCGGAGCAAATCCCTCAGCTGGATTCGCCCCTCGTAAAGCGCCTTCCCGAAGATGACGGCAGGAATGCCCGCCTCATCCAGGCGCTCGATGTCAGCCACCGAGCTTACGCCGCCGCTCGCTATTATATATAAGGTAGGGATCGCCTCCCGTATCTCCTTATACAACTCCACCGAGGGGCCTTGCAGCATACCGTCGCAGGCGATGTCCGTACAGACCACCTTCGTGATACCTTTCTTATAATATCCCTCGATAAAGGGAATCAACTCCACGTCGGTCGTCTCCTTCCAGCCACCGATCGCGATCTTCCGGTCTTTCGCGTCCGCCCCCAGCAGGATGCGCTCGCTCCCGAACTTGTCGATCCAGGCACCGAACGTCTCCGGCTCCCTCACGGCGATACTCCCGCCCGTTATCATCTGGGCGCCGCTCTCGAAGGCGATCTCCACGTCCGACTCCCCTTTCAAGCCGCCCCCGAAATCGATGATCAAGGACGTGCGCGAGGCGATCCGGTCCAGCGTCCGATAATTGATGATACGCCCCTCGTGGGCCCCGTCCAGGTCCACCACGTGCAGACGGCGGATGCCATTGTCCTCCAGCATCTTCGCCACCTCCAGCGGATCCTCGTTGTACACCTTCCTCGTCGAGTAATCGCCCTGCGTCAGCCGCACGCATTTACCCTCTATTATATCTATCGCGGGAATCAGTTCTATCATAGCCGTAAAAAGTTTTCCAATATTCTCTCGCCTATCGAGCCGCTCTTCTCCGGATGGAACTGGGTCGCGTAGAAATTATCCTTCCGCAAGGCGGCGCTGAAGGGAAGGATATACTCCGTCGTAGCGGCCGTGTAATCATTCACCGGCACATAGTAGCTATGCACGAAGTAGACGAACGCCCCTTCCAACGACTCGTCGAACAAGCCGCTCCGCACGTTCTCCAGCGTGTTCCAGCCCATGTGAGGCACCTTGTCGGCATGCTCGCGGGGGACGAAACGTCTCACGGGGGCAGGGAAAATCCCCAGGCAATCCGTATCGCCCTCCTCCGAACGCTCGCACATCAGCTGCATCCCCAGGCAAATCCCCAATACCGGCTGCCGCAGGCCCAGGATCACACGATCCAGCGCCCGCTCCCGCAGATACGCCATCGTCGTAAGCGCCTCGCCCACACCGGGGAAGATCACCTTGTCCGCCCCGCGCAACGCCTCCGGGTCCGCCGTCACGACCGGCGTCACGCCCAAGCGCCTCAAGGCGTAATCCACCGAATAGATATTTCCGGCATTATATTTGATAATAGCGACATTCATGGCTGTTAATCATTTATATCGAGGCACAAAAGTAACAAATTATCATTATATAATACGGAGTCGCACGCGAAAAGTTACATACAGAGCGCGGACACCCACATGTATATGGGACGAGGCACCCATACATATGTGGGATTAGGCTCCCACACATATGTGGGACGAGGCACCCACACATATGTGGGATTAGGCACCCACACGTATGTAGGAGTAGGCACCCACACGATACCATCTAACAAATGTTAATAAGACACGGATAGCCGCCGAGAGAAATATTTTTTCCTCTTTCTATTGCGGGATTAAAAATAATGCTTACCTTTGCACCGCAATCGAGAGAGATAGCGAATCTAAGAGATAGAAGAAGAGGTCTGGTAGTTCAGCTGGTTAGAATACATGCCTGTCACGCATGGGGT